>CAZRAQ010000004.1:0-63673 GCA_964598015.1 uncultured Methanoregula sp.
CCTTTGGGGATGAGACAGCCAGTTGGTCGGGACCCGTCATGATCGTCACCAGTCACATTGCACCCTGAAATAGTTATTTATATATCACATAATGTTATATTATTATAACATATGTGAGAATTAATTCACATACAGTGGCAGATATTATGCAGATACACCAGCGATCGTTCTTCAAATCCCGCACCTGGGTCACCATACTGCTCCTCTTCGGCATAGCGCTCCTCATTGCCGGGCTCGGCGAACTGTTCCTCATGCCGGATGATGCTCCAGGTACGATGGCTTTCTCCTTCGTGACCTTCGGATTCATCCTGGTATTTCTTGGCGGTGCACGGCTCTATCGCGATGAAAATGATTCCATGCAGGATGAGCGCACGAGAAAAATCGGAGCCTACGGCCTCTCCTGGTCGTGGTTCCTGACGTTCATCGCGCTCTTCGGATTCTTCTGGCTTGACTTTCTTGGGATATTCACGCCGGATGCAGGAACACTCGCCGTGCTCCTCATCCTCCTGATGGGAGTTTCTGCCAGGGCGTTCCAGTGGTACCTTTTCAGGAAAGGTGATGTGGAGTGAACGAGTCATGGAGACCTCCATGAAGACCCGGATCAAGGAATACCGGGCACGAACGGGGATGACCCAGGCAGATCTTGCTGATGCCGTTGGTGTCAGGAGAGAGACGATTGTTTTTCTTGAGAAAGGGACCTATAACCCCTCGTTGAAACTGGCCCATGCGGTTGCAAAAGTGTTAGGCACGAGGATAGACACCCTGTTTCTTTTCGAGGATGACATTGATGTGGTCCTTGAGGAATAATCGTCGTGAGTGGTCCGTGACCGCACAATGACGCAGATTCGTTCTCTGGTATGGGTTCGATTGATGATCTCCATACAATTTTATCAGATCTGACCGCACCCAACCCACCAAAGGGGATACTCACCGCCCCCCCGAAAGAACGCCCTGGTAGGGGCTCAGTGGCTGGATCGGCATCCAAGAGAACAATAACGATTTTCGTCCCCCGCTCCAAGACAGCGAAGAGGCAAAAAATAATCACGATTGATACCCAGGAAGTGATGAGACTATGAAATCCTCTTCCCTTGTCCTCCTCCTATTCGTCCTCTCATATTGCATCGTTCTCCCCTGTTCCGCGAGTAATTCCCTGCAGAACGTCACGACAACTCCTATGAGAGACTCGTACCCTTCCGGCATATCCCTCACCACTTCGGCTGATTTGGCGATCATCCCTGCCGGCCCGACGACGTTTATTGAAGGATATACCCTCGTGCTCTCGACCGGTCTCGAGAAGGCGTTGTGGGATGTCAGGGTGATGGTTGACGGGCGCCAGGCTGCAGTATTCGAGAAATCCGGAAATACCCTTTTTATAAACGGATATCTCCTCTCCTACCCGGTGACCAGGGATGTTGCAGTGAGGGTTACCCTTACAGGAACAGTTCCCCCTCCCGGCAATGAAGGCATCTTACCAGTACTGCGGGTGATCGAGCTGAACAACCAGGGACAGGTTGTTCCTGATTCGGAACAGACCGTGACACGCACCATGGATCTCCCGGTGACACCCCCGTCCCTCCCCACTCAATCCGAGTCCATTGCTGACCCGACGATAACCGCGACCACTGCGGGAATTTCACTGATCCCGGTTCTTATGGGAATATTTTTGATCTTTTTCCTTATCCGGAAGAGAAATGGGTGAATGGACGGCAGGATGCCGGTCCGGATGGGGCAGGGGGCATGCCCACTCAGCGTTCTCTTTATCATGAGTGACTTCTCAATCAATTCGGTATGGACCGGACAGGCGCGACCTTCATGGAGCAAACGAAGTACGAACATCTGTCTCCCTCCGATCAGAACCTGAAAAAAACTCCTCCGCCGCTGGCAAAACCAGTTCCCAGAAGTGCACACTACATTCCCCTTCCCAAACCCGGAACGATCATGGTCCCTGCCCTGGACCTCCGCCAGGCAATCGAGACGAGGCGATCGGTCCGCCACTATACGCGGGAACCGCTCACCCTCGATGAACTCGCCTACCTCCTCTGGTGCACCCAGGGGATCGTGCAGGTGGTGGATCCCTATTATTCACTCAGGAATGTCCCTTCGGCAGGTGGCCGCCATGCTCTTGAGACCTACCTGCTTGTCAACAGGGTTGAGCCACTTCCCCCGGGCCTGTACCGGTATCTGCCGTTCTCACACTCGCTCCTGGAAATCGAAAGCACCCCCGGAATAACCGACAGAGTGATGGCTGCCTGTCTCGGCCAGGCCTTTGTACGTGCTTCAGCGGTCACTTTCCTCTGGTCAACGATCATCTACCGGATGGCATGGCGATATTCCGAACGGGCATACCGGCTTGTGCACCTTGATGCCGGCCATGCCGGCCAGAACCTCTACCTTGCTGCAGGCCAGATAGGCTGCGGCACCTGTGCAATCGGGGCCTTTGATGACGACCGCATGGCAGAGTTGCTTGGAGTGGATATCGATGAGGAGTTTGTTCTCTACTGCGCCTCGGTGGGAAAGAAGCCCGAAGACCCGGGAGATCAATTCTGAAGAGATGATGGGTTTCCTGGGTCCGGAGCGTGTCGACCGTTTTTTGGCCCGGACCGAACTGGGGAGGAGAGCGGCACCAGACCGCAGGGAAAAACATATTGCCGGGTCTATGGTAGTATCAGAACGGTGAATTCTCATGCCGACCATTGTTCACTTTGATGTTCCTGTCGATGACCTTCCAAGGGCAAAAAAATTCTATTCTGAACTCTTCGGGTGGACCTTCACGGCACCGCCGGGTTTTCCGGATTTCTACCTGTTCGAGACCACGGATCTCGATGGAAAGCGATCGACAGGCGGCGGGATGGGAAAACGGGGTAGCCCTGACCAGAGGATCACGAACTATATCGGGGTGGCTGATATCGAGGTGTATGTTGCCAGGGTGAAAGAGCTCGGAGGCGCCGTGGTCCTCCCAAGAATGCTGGTCCCGGGATTCGGGTATCTAGCCGTCTGCACCGATACCGAAGGGAACTTGTTCGGGCTCTGGCAGGAACACCCTGGAGCTGCCTGAAGAGGGCAGAACGATCATGGAAGGCGGATCGGCCAGTGCACGGGCCAGGGTGCTGAAACACCAGAAAAAAGATCTCCTGGTGCTTGGGATCCACGGCAGCCCCCGGGGTGTTCAGAGCCGCACACGGATGCTCATGCAATGGGTGCTTGCCGGGGCAGAAACTGCAGGAGCTACAACCGACCTTGTGGACCTGGCCTCGCTCCGGATCGAAGCCTGCAGTGCCTGCGAGAGCTGCTCGCTGACCGGGACATGTGTCTATAACGACGACTTCGTCTCCCTCTACGACCGTATGATCGCTGCCGACGGAATTGTGCTCGGTTCACCGGTCTATATCGATAACGTTAGCGGGCAGATGAAGATCTTCTTTGACCGGCTGGCCGATGCAATCCATTACCAGACCCTGTCCGGGAAGTACGGCTGTGCCGTGGCAACCACCTGGAGCTCGGGAGGTGAGGAGGTGGTGGCCTACCTGAACCATGTCCTCAATTATCTCGGGATCCTGACGCTTGAAGGGATCAGCGTGGCGATTGGGGATGATCCTGGGTCTCTGTACCGGAAAGAGAGCCGGGCCAGGAGCCTGGGAGAGAGGCTTGCAGGGGCTATCCGGGCGCAGGAGCAATATCCCGGCCAGGCACGGAGTATCGAAGAGAACAGGTCCTTTTTTGCAGGGATAGTGGAGGAGAACCGCGAATGGAGACCAGACGAATACAAAGAGTGGGTGCGAAAGGGGTGGATCAATTGAAAATGTTCCTGGTCCCGCCGCCATCCCACGCAGCGAAGGGTGAATCATGAACCTTACCGGCTTCGACAAGATGAACCACGGGGAGAAACATGACTATCTCGAGTTTTTGCTCTGGCATTACCGTGTCGTGGACGCGTTCTGGTTCCTGTACTGTGCCGAACAGTTCGGCCAGCCGGTCGCTGAGTCCCTCAATGAGAAGGTCTGGGGCCGTGTTGCTTCAATGGCGGCGAAGGATATCAAGACCCGGTTCAACATCACGGAGAAAGGGCTTGGGGGATTTGTGCGGGCTCTCCGGCTCTTTCCCTGGGCGATCATTGTCGATTACACGATTGATGAGAAGGAGGATGAGGTAACCATCTCGGTCCCCTCCTGTCCGACCCAGGAGGCACGCCTGAAAAGAGGGCTTGGCGAATACGTCTGCAGGGAGATGCACCGGGCGGAATTCACCAGTTTTGCAAAAGAGATCGACGAGCGAATCGTTGTCGAATGTCTCTTTGCCCCCCCGGATGCCCATCCTGCAGACCTGTTCTGCAAATGGCGTTTCACCCTGCGGGATGACTGAGGTTTCAGCCTCCTCGTGGTTATGTGAGGGGCGACTGAACCGGGGTTGTTCCCCGGGATACCAGTTCAATCACGAAAACCGACACCGGGGAGTCCTTTTCGGGCGGCGTTGTGTATCACATGCGGGGGTGTGGGGACGGTCAGCCCCACATGATGTGACAGGTTCATCAATCATACCCACAAGAGAACGTGGAAGAGCCCGAGTCCATATCTCCATTCCTGTTTTTTGGCGGGGAATCGAACAGGTCGGAAATTCAGGCGATTTCCGGGGTCGACGGTCGCTCCCCTTCCTTCCGCCCTCTGATCACCGCGAGCATGCGATTTTTATACAGGACATCGACACCGGTGAATCCCGCCTTCCTGAGCCAGGCGAGCTGATCGGACAGTTTCTCCATCAAATCAAGGGTATCACGGCGTTGCATGGCACGCGTCACGACATCCGCTGCGAGCGTTCCCGTGCGTAAAAAATCCTCCCAGTAGGCCATATTCCTCCTGTGCTGGTCGGGTGTCTCCCCCATCACCTGTTCCGCATTCACAAAAATTCCCCCTGGATTCAGTGCAGCATATATTTTCCCAAAAAGCCGGTGCTTGTCAGCAGTCTCAAGATGGTGGATGGAGAGCGCCGAGCAGACAATATCGTAGGACCCCTGGAGATCCAGATGGCGGTAATCCCTGACAATCAGGTGGACGTGCTCGTGCTCGTGAAATCTTTTCGCGGCAATTTCGAGCATCCCGGCCGAGAAATCCATCAGATTCAGGTCGGCCCGGGGATACCGTTTGAGAAGGAGGGCAGAGAGCGCTCCTGTGCCTGCACCGATATCGAGAATGCGGGGCCGTTCGCCAGGCAGGTCAGCAGCCATGACTGCTGCCTGGTAAAAATCATCATACCCGGGAACGATCCAACTCCTCTCTGCATCATACTCCGATGCAATAGCATCAAATGCCTGCCTGACCTGGTCCATGGTACTCTCACGTTGCTTGAAGTTTATTGAAAGCAGACTTTGAGCGCGGTGAAAAATCAATCTTTGTGCACAGGGATTTTCATCTCCCTGACAAGGTCCCCTATTCGCGAATCCGGTCCTGCCTCACCCGAAGCACGCTCTCCGACCAGTCTGATCAGGGCCGAGCCCACAATGACCCCGTCGGCACCCGCTTCTGCATACCTCCGGACCTGTTCTGAGGTTGCTATCCCAAACCCTGGCACTACCGGAAGGGAGGTCCTCTCCTTTACCCGGTGTAAGAGCGCGATGGCATCGGGAGCTATCTCCTCCCTCGCCCCGGTTACGCCCAGTGCGGCGACAAGGTACACAAAACCACCTGCCTTTGCGAGGATCCGCTCCATCCGTTCAGGAGACGTGGTCTGGCTGACAAAGAGGATGGGATCGATCCCCGCAGCTCCGGCCGCAGCACAGAACGGGTCCGCCTCTTCGAGCGGGACATCCGCGATCACCACCCCGTCTGCACCTGCATGTGCAGCATCGGAGTAAAATTTTGGAATCCCTCTCTGGATCACGATGTTGGCATAGGTCATGATAAGGAGGGGAATGGTGGTCTCATGCCGTACCTCGCGGATCAGGTCAAACAGCCGGTCGGTGTTCATTCCCGACGCGAGGGCACGGATTCCGGCCTGCTGGATGACCGGGCCGTCAGCAACCGGATCGGAGAAAGGCATGACGATCTCGACCATGTCGGTCCCTGCAGCGATCAGTTCCCGGATGATGCTGACGCTGTCCCCAAATGACGGATCCCCGGCAACGACGCAGGTCACCAGGACCGGCTTTCTCGCGGTGCGAAACGCACCCGCTATCCGGGAGCTCACAGGCCGTCACCTGCAAGGGCGGCAACCTGGGCAACGTCCTTGTCACCTCTGCCTGAAAGGTTGATGATCAGAATGTCGTCCGTTTCCCGGTCCGCTGCGATCTTCCGTGCCAGTGCAACCGCATGGGCAGACTCCAGCGCGGGGATGATCCCTTCCATCCGGGAGAGATACAAAAAGGAGTCGATCGCCTCTCCGTCAGTCACTGCCTGGTAGATCACCCGTTCTTTATCCCTGAGAAAACTGTGCTCCGGGCCGACACCCGGATAGTCGAGGCCTGCAGAGACGCTGTGCGATTCGAGGACCTGGCCGAATGCGTCCTGGATGAGGTAGGTGTATGCCCCATGGAGTATCCCTGGTGTGCCGCCACACAAGGTCGCCCCGTGACGGCCTGCAAGCCCTTCCCCCCCGGCCTCTGCACCATAGAGAAGGACCGGTTCATCAAGGAAAGGAGAAAACATCCCGATGGCATTGGAGCCTCCGCCGACACAGGCAACCATGAGATCGGGCAGGCGCCCTTCCTTTCCCATGACCTGGTCACGGATCTCGTTTCCAATGACCGTTTGAAAATCCCGAACGAGTGAAGGGAAGGGATGGGGGCCGACGACGGAACCGATCAGGTAGTGGGTGTCTTGGACATGTGCCACCCAGTCCCTGAGCGCCTCATTGATGGCATCCTTGAGCGTCCGGGAGCCCGAATGGACCGGAATCACCCGTGCCCCGAGCATCCGCATCCTGGTGACGTTGAGGGCCTGCCGTTTCATATCTTCCTCCCCCATATACACTTCCACCGACAGCCCAAGCACTGCCCCTGCTATGGCGGCAGCAACCCCGTGCTGTCCTGCTCCGGTCTCAGCAATGATCCTTTTTTTCCCCATGCACTTTGTCAGGAGCGCCTGCCCAAGTGCATTGTTCAGCTTGTGGGCACCGGAATGGAGGAGGTCTTCCCGCTTCAGATACACCCTGCAGCAGAGATCCTCTGACATGTTCCGGCAGAAGGTGAGCGGGGTCGGGCGGCCGGCATACTCTCTCAGATAATACTCCATCTCTTCCCTGAACGCTTGTGAGGGAACGATCGTTTTGTACGCTTCCCCCAGTTCATCGAGGGCAAACATCAGGCTCTCGGGAACAAATTGCCCGCCGTACTGCCCGAAACGGGATGACGGGGTCACTATCTCACCCCTTTGGCTCTTTGTACGAATGTTCGCACCTTCTCCCTGTCTTTTTTCCCTGGCGCGTACTCGACCCCGGTTGCCACATCCACTCCATAGGGGTGTACAGTCCTTGCAGCTTCAGCGACGTTTTCAGGATTCAATCCCCCTGCAAGAAATACAGGGACCTGTGCGGATCGTACCACGGAAACTGCAAAGGCTGCATCGTAGAGGAGGCCGCTTCCCCGGCTGGCATCGACAACAAGCGCATCGGCATCCGCAGGAATCGCATCACTGGCCCTGATGCTCCGGAAGATCCGGGCAGTGCAGGAATCCGGAACCGGTGCCAAAGGGGAGACCTGGATGGCATCCGGCGAAAGGGCACAGATCGCCTCCATCTCCTCTGCGGAGGGATCATGGGCGACACAGCACCTGGTGAGTGAGGGGACGGCAGCAAATATCTTCCGTACTGTCGAGGGTTCGACACACCGGGGGGATGGGGTGAACACAATCACTCCTATCATATCAGCCCCTGCCTCTGCTGCCATGAGTGCATCCCCGACACTGGTGATGCCGCATATCTTTACGCGCGTATAAATCCCTCCAGGCGCTGGACAGGATTTTTGGAACGCATGATCGCAGTGCCGATAAGGAAGGCGTCTGCAAGCGGCTGAAGGGTCCTGATGTCACACGGCCAGATCACTCCGCTCTCCGACAGGACGGTAAGGCCGGCCTGGCGGAGGGCAGGAGCCAGCCTCAAGGTCGTGGAGAGACTGGTCCTCATGGTCCGGAGATCGCGGTTGTTGATCCCTGCAAGGCGTGTGTCAGTCGAGAGAACTGCTTTTGCTTCCTCTTTTGAATGGATTTCCACGAGAGGTTCAAGCCCGTATGCGATGGCTGAACCGACCATGTCTTCAAGACGATCTCCAAGCACCCCGGCGATGAGAAGAACCGCGTCGGCACCGAGGGCCCGGGTCTCTGCAAGCTGCCGTTCATCGATGATGAAGTCTTTCCTGAGCAGGGGTATCTCCACGTGAGGCCTGATTGCGGGGATAAACGAAGGATCGCCATGGAAAAAGAACGGCTCGGTGAGTATGGAGAGGGCAGCGGCACCTGCACGGGCGAAGTCCTGGGCAAATGCGATCGGGTTCCCTGTACTGCGTATCGTACCCGCCGAAGGGGATGCAAATTTTATCTCGGAAATGATCCTGTTTCCCCGGTCTTTCCGGAGGAGTGAGGATGCCAGGCTGTTATGCCTCTTTTGTACGGGCCCTGCGTACTCTTCCGCTCCCGGCAATCCTGCAACCCGTGCAGCAGTTGCCTGGAGAACCTGGTCGAGGATCATCGTTCGCTCCGTGAGGCCTGGACCAGTGCCTCCAGCCGTTGTGCTGCCGCCCCCGATGCTATCGAATCTTCAGCCTTCTCTACCCCGTGCAGAAGGTCCGGTGCCTCACCCCCAAGGAAGATGGCTGCCCCTGCATTCAGCACCACCACATCGTGTGCCGGGCCAGGAGCGCCGGAGAGGATCCTGCGGATGATGGCAGCATTGTACTGCGGGGAATGCCCGGCAAGGGCCGAGTGCGGGGATCGGGGTATACCCACCATATCAGGAGTGAGGGTATACCTCCTGATGCTGCTTCCGTCAATTTCAGCCACCATGGTAGGGCCTGCGACCGTGATCTCATCAAGTCCCTGGCCATGCACCACCATCGCCCTCTCTGCCCCGAGTGACTGGAGCACCGTTGCGAACTGGTCGACAAGCGCCGGGCTGAATACCCCGCACAGGCGGGCAGGTGCCATGGCAGGGTTGAGAAGGGGACCGAGAAGGTTGAACACCGATGAGAATCCCAGTTCCTTCCGGGCTGCTGCCGCATGCCGCAAGGCCGGGTGGAACGCCGGGGCGAAGAGAAACCCTATCCCGGTCTCTTCAATCACCGAACAGACGCGTTCCGGGGAGAGGTCAATTCTTACCCCGAGCGCCTCCAGGACATCTGCCGATCCGCACGAGGAGCTGACGCTCCGGTTGCCGTGTTTCACCACCGGGACCCTGGCACCTGCAGCAACGAATGCTGCCGCGGTGCTGATATTAAACGTCCTCGCACCATCACCGCCGGTCCCGCAGGTATCCACCATACGCCCCGAAACATCCGGGCGGATAGTGACTGCATGCCGGAGGAGGACCTGGACAAAACTCGTGATCTCCTCCGCGGTCTCCCCTTTCATCCGGAGGGCAGTGATCAGCGAGGCTATCTGTGCTCCTGTCGCCTCTCCCGATGCGATCATCTCCATCACCCCGGTCGCCTGTTCGGGCCTGAGATGTGTCCCTCCAGTGATCTGGGCCAGGATTGCCTGCATCATGTCCCCCCCTACCGGTTCTCCAGGAAATTTTTCACGAGGAATTGCCCGGAAGGCGTCATGATACTCTCCGGGTGAAACTGGACCCCTGTGATCGCAAGATCCCGGCTGGTCACCGCCATAACACACTGGTCTCCTAAAGATACCGCCTGTATCTCGAATCCCGGAGGAACAGACCCGGGATCTGCCATCAGGGAATGGTACCGGGTTGCCGAAAACGGGGAGGGGAGTCCGGAAAAGATGCCTTCTCCGTTGTGGATGATGCTGCTTGTCTTTCCATGCACCGGGACCTTCATCCTGCATATCCTGCCGCCGAACGTCTGGACAATGGTCTGGTGGCCGAGGCAGACGCCGAGGATCGGGATCTTCCCGGCAAACTCCCGCAGCACGTCCGGGCATATCCCTGAATCGTCCGGAGTGCCCGGGCCGGGTGAGAGGATGATCCGTTCAGGGTCCATCGCTCGTACCCGGTCAAGCGACGCATCGCAGGGGATCGGCAGGGGAGTTCCCCCGAGCTGGCCTACGAGCTGGTAGAGGTTGTAGGTGAAGCTGTCGTAACAGTCGATGATCGCAACCTTCATGTTCCCTCACCTGCAGCAAGGACTGCCCGGATCATGGCCTGCGCCTTATGACCGGTCTCTTCGAATTCCTTGCCGGGATCCGAATCGGCGACGATCCCTGCACCGGTTGAAAATTCAGCCTGGCCGTGCCTTACCCGTATTGTCCTGATGGCGATAGCAAACTCGAGCAGGTCATCAAACCCGGAGTAGCCGACCGCCCCGGCGTATAATCCCCTTGGGGATGATTCGAGATCCGCGATGATCTGCATTGCCCTGATCTTTGGGGCCCCGCTGACGGTTCCTGCCGGAAAACAGGAGGCCAGCGCATCAAACCGGTCCTTTCCTCCTGCAAGGATCCCAGAGACCCTTGATACGATATGCTGCACATGGGAAAACTTCTCGATATCCATAAATTCCGGGACGGATACAGATCCAAACGCGCTCACGCGCCCGATATCGTTCCGGGCGAGGTCGACGAGCATCAGGTGTTCTGCCCGTTCCTTCTCATCCCCTAAAAGTTCCTTTGCCAGGCGGAAATCGTCCTCCTGGTCCTTCCCGCGTGGCCTGGTACCCGCGATAGGTACCGTCTGCACGACACCCCCCTGCACTTTCACGAGCATTTCAGGGCTTGAACCGACAATCGCCTCATCGCCGAAGTTGAGGTAATAGAGATAGGGGGAGGGGTTGATCGAACGGATCCTCTGGTAGATACCAAGCGGGTCACCGGAAAACGGGATGCTGATCTTCCGGGAGAGGACAACCTGGAAAATATCCCCTGCCATGATATGCTCTTTGGCCTTTATCACTGCATTCTGGTAGCTGGATCGCTCTTCCTTCCCTGGATCCGGCAGGGTTTCCAGCACGGAATCGCCCCTATCCATGCAACCCGACGGCGGGATATCCCGGATCGTTGTCTCGAGGGCCTGCAGCCGCCGTGTTGCCCTGGCAACTTCATCGTCGGCCTCGCAATCCGGAGGGAGGATCAGATCGTCGAAGAGAAGGCAGGATCCCTGCACATGGTTGTACACGATCCCCCTGGTCGACAGCATGAACCGTGCAAGCGGGATCGCATCCCGTCCGGCCTGGACATGCCCGCCAGTGATGCCGGTTACCATGTCGTAGCTGCAATATCCCACAAAACCGCCGGTAAAATCGCTCACGCCGGCTGCCCTGTAGTGGATGCGTGAGGATAATGACCGGAGCTGGCCGACGGGATCCCCTCCAGGAACGGGAGAGAAAACGCGGGCGCGCGGACTTTCTCCGGAAATCTCAGGATGGTCCCCAAGGGCAATGATACATTCGGGCTCCATCCCTATGATAGAACGGACTGCCCTTCTCGGGACGCCCTCCATCGATTCAAGGATATACCCCTTGTCGATCTGCAGCCCACAAAAGAGGGTGAACGGGTCGGCAGCAGGGAGCGGAGTGGTCCGGGTAACCGGGATAACCTGAACGGTAATGGGTGCGTTCACCTGCTGACTATCCAGAAGGAGGTTACTTTCAGCCGTCCGTTGGACGGCCGCCCCCAGTCCAATGGCATCACGTGCATGTTATTCATGTACAAATAAGTACATTATTGAATACACTTATACTTTGTTGATTGATATCGCTCATGCCAATGAACCACACATGAGACCCTTTCGGCTCTTCGCTCCCTGGTATGAGTGAGAGTGATGAACCGGATACAGGGAGTGGCGGCTGAATGCCCCCCGACGCTCACCTGAGATACACGCCGCCACCTCCACAGGACTCCCTTTTTGCGGTTTTCGTGCCTGAACGGGTATACCGGAGAACACCCAATTGGCGTTATTCGTGACTGAATTGGTGTCCCGGAGAACAACCCCGGTTCAGTCTCCCCACACAAAACAGCGAGGGGGCCCCTTTCTTCACTGCTTCTTCTGCCGATCCTTCATGCTTGACAGAAACAGCCGGTCCTGCAGTGGTGATGCCATTTTCCACGGCATCGCTCGTGACCGCAGGGAGCAGCTCAGCGATCTGGCGATACCCTTTCTTCCGGATCCCTGGCACGGCCTGCGACGGCACGATGACACTGGTTACACCCTTCCCTGTGACACGGTACCTCAAGTCAGAGCAGGAAAGTATAAACAAACGCCGTGGGGAGTGAAGGTGCCCTTCTTCATGGTCACGGGAACAAAACTGCGTTCCAATGAAACCCAAAGATCCTGGACACGGGAGCATACGGGGGTGGGTTCAGGGAATACCTACGCTCCACAAGAAGGGAGGCTCCAAACTCCTATTGTAATTCAGGTATTGCAGGATACCCCAAAGAATTGGCCTGCACAGGGTGCATAGTATGCATGAAAAGATCTCTCTTTCGTGTTCTCCCTGCGAAAGAGGCCAGCACTCACTTTACGACCTGATACACCAGGTGTACGTACCCCTCCCCTACGTCCGTGCACTTCTTCAGGATCAGTTCGATATTTTTCTTTGAGGAGGGAGTATACAGGTTTACTTCCGTCTGGCCGGAGAGGACCGGTGCCACGATGAGTGATAGCTCATCGACCAGCCCTGATTCAAGGAGTGCGGTATCAAGTCTGCCCCCCGTATCACTGACAACGATCCTGATAGGGTAATTATTGAAAAGTTTTTCCATGGCGAGGTGCAGGTCAACCCGGTCCCTGCCTGCTACAATGTACTCATACCCACGCTCTTCCAGATACCGGATATACCCTTCAGGAGTTTTTTCAGAGACCAGCACCATGATATCCCTCGTGTACTCCATTCTCCGGTAGAAGTGGAGTACATGGGCAAGCCTCCCCCTGCTATCGACGACCACCCACCACGGCCTGGTCTCATCCGGCCGGTCGGGTCTCTTTCCAAAATCCCCCGCTTCTTCAGGAGGGATTGCAACAGAGGCGGCAAGGATGGTGTCAGCCCCGACAAGAACCGCATCAGGGCGATAGGCAAGAAGGTGAGGGTAATACACCCCATAATCAACCGCATATCCGGTGAGCGAGCCGTTCGGGCTGATGGCATTCTGAGAGGATGACGCGGGGACGCATGAAAGAGCATGGAATAACCAGGGAGAAAAAGGTGAACGTATCAATTCCCGGGACCCGCTCTCCCGATCCGCTTCCGCTGGGCGATCCGGTACCCTGAGATGACGGATATGTACTCCCCGAATGCCGCATCGAGCTCTCCATCCCCGGTGTCAAAAAAGAGGAGCGGGGTTTCGGATAACTTGTGCGGTGTCGCAACCACAATCACATTCTCAATCCCTATCTTCCGGAGCACCTTCGGGCTGACCTGCCGGGTGCCCCTCCCGATGACCGATCCCTGGGCCCCGATGATGCTGATCACCAGCCGGCACCTGTGCTCCCTGGACAGTAACCCGAGAATCCCCTCCTCGTTCAGGTCTGATGCAACAAGCGTCTCCTGCTTCACCCCGTCAAACCCAAGAAGGGTCTTTTCAACACCAAGCTCTTTCGCTACCGCCCCGGTCGTACTTCCCGGTCCGAGCAGGTACAGGATGTCAGGTGTACCCCGGATCACCTCGGCAAGAAACCTGCCGATACCTTCCTTTGCCTTCTCCTCGTCCTGCTCCTCAAAGACCTGTTTTGTTCCCTGCACGAGGCCCGGCAGGTACGGACTCCTTGCGTACCCGATAAGCCGGGTCCGGAGTTCTCCGTCCCGGTATGCCTCCTCATCAACATCGACAATCTCCGCATCCCTCATATGGGGGAGTGCCGATTGCGACTGGGAAACGATCTCCCCTGCTGCACGCGGAGTGACGGCAAATACCGCTGAGTACATCTTCACCCCGGCAGGGATGCCGAGCATGGGGACACGGTCGAGCACGGCCTCATAGACATCGCGCGCCGTCCCATCCCCGCCACAGAACAGGATGAGTCGGGCACCCAGGGCCTCAAACAACCTGCAGGCATTCCTGGTATCATCGGACGAGGTGACGGGTGGGGCCTGGTATACAGGGTCAAAGCCCATGATGCCTGCGTCCCTCAGCACATCCTCGCCCATGGGGCCTGAACAGGTCAGCACCCGTATCGGCACTCCCTTCAGCCCGCGAAGTGCCGCAACAGCCCGCTTCCCCGACTCGGGCCGGGCTCCCCTCCTGACCGCTTCTGAGAGGAGCCCGTCCGTCCCTTTCAGACCGACCGCACCTCCCATGCCAGCGATGGGATTGACCAGAAATCCGATGGTGAATGTCATAGGGGGAAAAAAGGGTAGAGACTGGTTATTGGTCAGGTGTCGGGCGAGAGGACGATGCTCTCCTCACGGGACTTTCGGGAGCCTCCCGAGTGCTTCTCTGATCAGGGCGTCAGGATACTCGTAATCCACCAGTTTCCCGGCGTGATAGGCATCGTATGCGGACATATCGAAGTTACCATGACCTGATGCATTGAAGAGGATCGTCTTCTCCTCCCCGGTCTTCCGGCACGTGATCGCTTCGTCGATAGCGGCTTTCACCGCGTGCGAAGTCTCAGGAGCAACGATGATCCCTTCAGTCCTTGCAAATTGCTGGGCTGCATCGAAAACCTCGGTCTGGTGGTAAGAGACCGCCCGCATCACGCCGTCATGCACCAGCCGTGAAACGATCGGGGAATCCCCGTGATAGCGGAGCCCCCCCGCATGGATGGAGGGGGGTATGAAATCGTGTCCGAGCGTGTACATCTTCATGATCGGCGTCAGGCCGGCCTCGTCACCAAAATCGTACGCATAGAGTCCTTTTGTCAGGGTCGGGCAGGAGGCAGGCTCGACCCCGACAATGTCCACATCCGGGTGCCTGCCGGTGAGCTTGTCACCCGCAAAGGGAAATGATATCCCGGCAAAATTGGATCCCCCGCCGACACAGCCGATCACGACATCAGGGTAGGTTTCCACGGATGCCAGCTGCTCGCGGCTCTCCAGGCCCATTATGGTCTGGTGGAGGCAGACATGGTTGAGCACTGAACCGAGCGAGTAATGGGTATTGGCATGGGTAGCTGCATCCTCGACTGCTTCTGATATCGCCACCCCGAGACTTCCGGGTGTGTCCGGATCTTTTTCGAGCATGGCGCGTCCGGCATTTGTCTTGGTGCTCGGGCTCGGGATGCATTCGGCGCCCCATACCTGCATCATGGACTTCCGGTAGGGTTTCTGGGTATAGCTCCCCCGGACCATGTACACGGTGCACTGTATGTCGTAGAGCATGGTAGCGAACGCGAGGGCGGACCCCCACTGGCCTGCCCCGGTCTCGGTGGCAATACGTTCGACCCCTTCTTTCATGTTGTAATACGCCTGGGGAACGGAGGTGTTGGGCTTGTGGCTCCCTGCCGGGCTTACCCCCTCCCACTTGTAGTAGATCTTTGCGGGGGTCTTCAGGGCCTTCTCGAGCCGGAATGCACGGTAGAGTGGGCTCGGTCTCCAGAGACGGAGCACCTCCCTGACTTCATCAGGGATGTCAATGAAACGGTCGGAACACATCTCCTGGCGTATCAGCTCCATCGGGAATATCGCTGCGAGGTCATCCGGGCTCGCCGGCTTCTTCGTCCGGGGGTTGAGCGGGGGGTCCAATGGAGAAGGGAGATCGGCCTGGATATTGTACCACCGCTTCGGTATCGCGTCCTCGTCAAGGGGGATCTTCGTCTGCATGGATACCCATTTGTATTGTATAAATATATACATTGTTGTATAGTTTAGCGTATCAATGGCCCTGATTGCTGACACAAAGCCGCAAAAAACCCACAAGCTATCGCTCCAACCGCCAGAGAGATGGTTATATCCATCCATCCAACGCACCATAAGGAAATCAACCCCGGAGGCAGGAGAAACGACAGGCGCGGCAGGTGATGAAGATCGGTGCTGGAACGTGCAGGCCTCGGTGAATGACCAGTGGAACTTTCTCCTGAAGACCATCTGGGACCAGATGATTCACCTGGTGATACGTTTTGATGGCCGGCTCGACCTCCCTTGCGTGGAGAGGGCGGTCAGAAAAGCCCTTCTTGCCGAACCGCTTGCAACAGCACGATTCGCCAGGGGAGAGCCTCCCTGTTTTGAACCGGCCTCTCCTGATCCCGGAATGCCGGTCTTTGCCCTGATCAGGACCGGGGATCTGGATCATGCTCTCGGGAAAGTGCTCTCAGTACCGCTCGATCCAGAAAAAGGCCCCATGGCACGGGTCAGACTCCTCCGTTCGGATTCCGATCTGCTCTGCATCTCCTTCAACCACACCATCACTGACGCGTACGGGGTGAAATCGTTTGGAAGCCTCATCGCAAGGCTGTACCGCTCGGGAACGGGGGAGGAGGAGTACCACCCGGTTGGGAGCTCGCACGACCGGTCATTCAACAGCATCTTTTCCCTCTTTACTCCTGCCGAATGTCGGGCTGCAGCAGGAAGAATCCGCAGCTGGCAGGGAGCAGGGAGGATCCCGTACCGATCGTTCCGCACCGGAAATCCGCAGTATGCAACGCATACCATTGAAAAGGAATCCTTCTCCCGCATGCGACAGTATTCCCGCATGCATGGGATTACGGTCAACGATCTCCTCCTCGCCTCGTATGTCCTTGCCCTTGCAGAATCGACCCCTGTACCGGAAGGAGCCTGTATCCCGGTGCTCACCTCGATCGATCTGAGGCGGTACCTCTCTCCCTGTATGTATCCACCCCTCGCCAACCTTTCCGTCGCATTCGAACTGCCGGTAACGATCACCGGGCCACCTGACCCGGGGGAGGTAGTCCGTCAGGTCCATGATCGCATGTCCGAAAGCAAATCCGGGCATGCCGGGATCGGAGCGGCGATGTGCATCTGCAGGGAGTTTGCTGCCGGTTTCCTGCAGGTCGAAAAACAACTGGCGGAAATGGAAGAAAAGACACGGAACGGGCTTCTTCCGAAGAACCCTTTTTTCACGAACCTTGGTGTCATCCCCGAGAACGTCGTCGATTACGGGGTGCCGGTACGCTCTGCAGGGATGCTCGGACCGGTAGAGTACCCGCCCGGTTTTGGTCTTGCTGCCTGCACATTCCGGGACCGTCTTACCCTCTCTGCCGGATTTTCAGGAGACTCGCTGGAGAGAGCCTGGGCAGGTACGCTCCTGTCGTCTGTGGCACACCACCTCTCCTGTCTCACTTCCCGGGTATGACCGCCCATACAGGGAGTTCCGTGGACATCCCCAGTGCTGACGGGATGATGAACGTCATGAAGAGGGTAATCAGGATGCAGCCGATGATGTTCAAGGCAAAACCAGCCCTGGCCATCTCTCTCGTGGAGATATAGCCTGTGCCGTACGTGATCGCATTTGGCGGGGTCCCCACCGGGAGCATGAAACCGAGTGACGAGGCGAGTGCAGCGGGAACCATCAGCATCATCGGATTGATCCCCATCGATATCGATGTGATCGCCATCAGCGGGACCATTATCGATGCCATCGCCGTGTTTGAAACCACCTCGTTCAGGAAGGTGATGAAGAGGGAGATCAGGAGGATGATCACGATAAGAGGGAGCACCGCAAGAAGGGTGAACGAATTGGCAATCACCTCGGCAAGCCCGCTTGCAATGATTCCCTCCGAGAGGCAGATCCCGCCTCCGAACAGGATCAGGACCCCCCAGGGTATCCCTTTTGCCGATTCCCAGTCGAGCGTAAAGATCCCTTTTTCTCCATCCACAGGCAGCATAAAAAGGAGCAACGCTCCGCAGATTGCGATAGTGGCATCAGTAACCCCGGGAATATACGTGGTGATGCCCGGAATAACCAGGGAGCCAATCTCCTTTGGGGTCCTCATAACCCAGGCGATGGCAACCGAGATGAATATCAGGAGGGTCCATTGCTCACCCCGTTTCAGCGGGCCGAGTTCTTTCAACTCGTGCACGATCACGTCCCTGCTCCCGGTTATCATGCCTGGCATATGCCGGTGAGTGACTGAAGTGAGCCAGAACCATGCGATGAGGAGGAACAGGACCATGAAGGGGACGGCAAAGACCATCCAGGAGAAGAAATCGATTTCGGGTGCTTCCGGGAATATGCTGGAGAGCTGGGCAACCAGGATCCCGTTTGGCGGAGTCCCGATGAGCGTTGCCATCCCCCCGATGGTTGCAGCATAACCGACGCCGAGCAGCAGACAGGTGGCAAACTGCCGCTCACCGCTCTGTTCATCCCGTGTACTGGTCATTGCGCCTGGCATCAGGGTCGATACCAGGGCTAGCGCGATCGGGATCATCATCATCGCCGTCGCAGTGTTGGAGATCCACATGGAGATGAACGCGGTAGCCACCATGAAGCCCAGCACGAGCTTCTTTGTCCCTGAACCGGCAAGGGTGATCACATTGAGCGCTATCCGTTTGTGAAGATTCCACCGCATCATGGCAGCAGCGATCAAAAAGCCGCCCATGAACAGAAAAACCGTCTGATCGGCGTACGAGACCGCCGCTTCTTTCGGGGAGAGGATGCCGAGGACAGGAAACAGGACGAGCGGCACAAGTGCCGTGGCATAGATCGGAATCGCCTCAGTGATCCACCAGACCACCATCAGGCCGGTCACGGCCGCTGCAAGCTGTGCCGGAAAGGGGAACGTCACAGGATCCAGCGGAATGAGGGCAATTGCCGCAAAGACAAGGATTCCCCCGAGTATCCCGACCCCTTTGTGCATGCTGGGATAGGTATGACGTAATCAACTATGAACCTGTACTATTCATCTTCCTTTAGAGCAGGAGGATTCTGCCTTCACCTCTCTCCGTGTCATACACAGCACAGGTCGGGCTTCCGGTCAGGTAGCCGCAGACTTCACCAGGATTGATCACAAGGGTCTCTCCACGTCTCATGATAAACGCCCGGTGCGAGTGCCCGTGCACCACGACGTCAAAAAGTTCGCTCTCGATCAGGTCGGCCAGGAGCCCTTTTTCATGGCCATGAAGGAGCGCTATCCTGGCTCCCCCGTATTGGGCCTCGAAAAATGTGCCCTCAATGCGGACATTCCTGGTCTCTCTGCATCGCTCCTGAAGGAAATCGTGGTCGCCGTCATTGTTCCCATAGACCCCAATCACCTCACCGTCAAGGGTAGAGAGCACCGGGATGACAAACGGCGAGATAAAATCACCGGTATGGAGAAAGATCTGCCCTGCTTCACGATTCAGGCGGGTCACCGCTCTTTTCAGCTTCGGGATATTGTCGTGGGTATCGCCAAGAATACCTATCTTCAACGAGATGTCGACCTCAGCTCTTGTGTGGATGCCCGGCACGTAAAATAGTTACGGAGCTCCTGCCCCCTGTTCTCACTCCTGTTTTCACGGTATGGTTTTCCTCAAGGTACGGTTTCCCTCAAGGTGCGGTTTCCCTCACGGTACGGTTAAATGGCATTCTCGCACACTCTCTCTGCATGCAGATGAGGATCGGTGGAAAGGAGGTATCGCCCGCGGAGGAGCGATGGATTCCGGTGATCAATCCTGCCACGGGCGAAGAGATCGACCGCGTGCCGGAGGGGACGCAATACGAGGTGGATGACGCGGTCGGCTCGGCTCTTGCTGCCTTTGACGGCTGGGCAAAAAAGACTACCAGGGAACGGGGAATGCTGCTGTACCGGGCAGCAGGGCTTGTGCGGGAACAGCACCAGGATCTCGCCCGGCTCCTGACAGCCGAGCAGGGAAAGCCGCTCCGTGACTCGGTTGACGAGATCCGGGGCTACGCAAACGTGCTCGAGTTTTATGCCGGGATAGCAGCCGCCCAGCAGGGAGAGTGCATCAGCCTGGGCTCTTCGGGCGATGTACTGGTGAAAAGAGAGCCGCTTGGGGTCTGTGGCGCCATCATCCCGTGGAACATGCCTGCTCTCATCATGGGCTGGAAACTGGCCCCGGCCCTTCTTGCCGGGAATACCATGGTCCTGAAGCCATCGTCAGGCGCCCCGCTCACCTGCCTCTCCCTCGCGTCTCTTCTCGAACGTTCCGGCCTCCCTGGAGGAGTCCTGAACACGGTGACCGGGAAGGGGGAGGTGGCAGGGGAAGGGATCGTGAGGCATCCCGCAATAAAAAAGATCTCTTTTACCGGCGACAGAGTGACAGGAAAGCGGGTGCGTGAGCTGGCCGGGTCCCACATGAAGGAGGTGTCACTCGAACTGGGGGGATCCGACCCCATGATCGTCTGGAAGGATGCCGATCTCGGGAAGGCGGTTGAGGGAGCAGTGCGGGGCAGGTTCTACAATGCCGGCCAGACCTGCACCGCGGTCAAGCGGTTATATGTCCATTGCGATATTGCAAAAGAGTTCACCCTCCGGCTCAGGCAACGGGTGGAGGCGTTGAAAGTCGGAAACGGCATGGACCCCGCGGTGGACATGGGGCCCCTCTCGGGCAGGGCACAGCTCGATAAGGTCATCTCTTTTGTGGATACGGTAGAGAGGAAGGGGCAGGGCACCATTCTTACCGGAGGGACCACCCTCTCCGGGGGAGCCTACGGGAAGGGATTCTTCTATGCACCCACCCTGGTCACCGACACCGTCCCGGAATGTGTGCTCGTTGAGCAGGAGGTGTTTGGGCCGGTCCTTCCGATCGTTCCTGTGCATGATCTCGAGACTGCCATTGAAAAGGCGAATTCCACACGGTATGGTCTCGGGGCTTCGGTCTGGACGCGGGACCTCTCCATCGCACATGAGGTTTTTTCGTCAGTAGCGGCAGGGGTGGTCTGGGTGAACCGGCACCTCACCCTCCCACCAGAGATACCTTTTGGAGGGGTCAGGGAGAGCGGGATGGGCCGGGAGAACGGGGTAGCTGCGTATCAATCCTACACCCGGACAAAATCCATCGTGATAAACTGGTGACGATCCCTCACTGTTCTCCTCCCCCACCAGACCTTCTCCTTCTTCCCCCACCAGACCCTCTTCTCTATTTCCTTTGAGCTTGGGTTTTCAGTACCGCGATCCACTGTTCCTGCAGGGGTGTTCACGATGCCTCCTACCGGGTTTCCCGGAAATGCAACTCTCCTGCTCATGAGATGTGAGAGATTTGTAAACCAGGATTTACCTGATATTCGCACACCAGAAGAGACCGGTAATCCGGTCATACCGCTCTTTCGAACAATACGAACCGGGAGGAAATCATCCGTGAGAGAAAATTCTTATCATCTCCGGTCCATCATTACCCTGATACTATGACAGGAGACGAAATGCTCAAACAGACCGCGGATGAGGTGTCGAGCCTCCTCTCCCCCGCACAAGTGATCGGAACGCCGCTTGAAATCGGTGACAAAATCGTAATCCCGCTTGTCCATTACGGGTTTGGGTTTGGAGCTGGCAGCGGGCAGGGCAGGGAAAAAGGCGAGGGCGGTTCCGGTGCCGGCTGCGGGGGCGGTATCTCCCCGGTCGCACTGGTGATCGTCCACAAGGATATCCAGGGTCCTGAAGGGATCCAGGTGATGTCATTGAGAAAAGAGAGTGCCCTTGCACAGGTCATCTCGAATCTCACAGAATCGCTCGCTCCAAAGGTCATCGATGCCGTCAAAGAGATGTCCGGCAGGAAAAAAGAGGACTAGGCAGGATACTGGCCGGCTTTCTGTCCCCCTGGTCCTGCAGCTGGAGGCGCAAGATGAACCTCTCAATCCTTTTACCCTTCATCATTGTCGCATCCCTGGCTCTCGTTGCATTCCTCATATACCGGTCTCCGCTCGACCTGCAGATTGCATTGGAATGGACCGGTGCCGGCACGCTCCTCCTACTGTCTGCCCGGTGGTCCGCACTCTCCCTCAAAAGCACCTTTCGCGGGGGAGAGGGATCGCTCTCCCTGTTTTTTCTTGGGAAGCGAATGTTCAGGAGAGAACTTGCCCAAAACCCAGAAATCCGGAAAAGCCCGGGAAGAGGAAACGCGGCACGCACCGGGCCGGATCTTTTATTGCAGACTCTCCCGCTCGTTCCGGATATGATCCGTATCCTGAAGGCGATCTTTCGTCATCTGACCATCAGGCAGATCGACGGAGACTTCACGATCGGCCTCCCGAATCCGGCAGACACGGGTATGCTCTTTGGGGGGTATTCAGCGATACGGCCGCTCCTCTTTCCTTGTCATCGGATTTCGCTCTCGATGAAACCGGTATTTGACAGGGAGATCCTCGAGGGGCATCTTGTGGCAGACGTGCGTCTCAGCAGGCCTCTGTGCATTCCTGTATTGCTGCTCCGGCTGGCTGTAAAACCCCCCACAAGAAGCCTGATCCGGAGGTTCGCTTCTCATACGGCAGGGATTGCCGGATGATTGTACCCCAAATTGGTTTTGGCAAGCCACAGGAGTGTCACGGACGAATCCTTCTCCCGGTCGTTGCCCTCATCTCCGAGTGCCACGGGAGCTCTGCTATCGGGTCAGCCACGATTCTCGCCCTCTTCATTCTCGAAGGGGACCAGGTGTATTTCACTGTCCTGTTCGAGGAAATTTCAGCGGAAGATATACTCCTCTGCATCGGGAAAGGCCTCCATGACAGGGTCCCTTCCGCTGAGAAAGGGGAGGAATAAGTACCTCCCGCCATATTTCGAATGGCAATGTATCCGCCCTTTTCATCCTTTATGCTCGACCGCTCTGCGGCCATGGGAGGTCCAATCAAAATGGTCCTGCCATTTTGATGCTTTATGTTCACCCGCACAGCGTTCATGAGCGGTTTCTATGAAAACAGTCACGATGCAGCACGGCCACAAGCATACAAAATGAAAATGCCGGAGGCGTTTTCATAGTAAACTGCTCCGCTGTTTTCATCTTGGGGAATGTGACTACCGGGTCCCCTGTGCGTCTCATTCTGTCATGTCTTTTTCCTGCAGGGACTCATGTGGATTTTTTTAGGTATCGCCGGCTTAAGAGGACCGACAGGATGCCTATGACCGGAACAACAACCACGGCATAGAGGAGAAACATAAGGACTTCCTGTTCCGGAACGATGAAGACCAGCACAAGGGTTGCTGCCGCGAGGACTCCGAGGATGAGGAGGCTGTTTCCCACGACACGTGAAAGCCCCTTCTCATCCCGAACCCTCCCTTCCCTGTATCCTGCAACGAGATCTACCCTGCCCCGGAACCGGATCAGGTAGCCAAGAGCGAGGAACATGACCAGGAAAAATTCGAGAATGATGAGGATCAGCATCGATGCCATGGTACGATCACCTTCAGATATGCTGATCCTTTCCTGCAAAAAAATGTTCCTGGAATCACGAGCGCTTCACTCATGCCGGAGTGCCTCGATCGGGTTCAGGTTCGATGCTTTCCAGGCAGGATACAGGCCGGACACCAGGCTCGTCCCCAGTCCGAACCCCACCCCGTACACGACATACACCAGGCTTGAGGGGACAAACAGGTATTCGGTTGTCTCAAGCATCACCATACTCACCGCGTAGCCGCCGATAAGAGAGAGGACCCCCCCGATAGCACTTCCTATCAGGCCGAGGATGAGCGCCTCGTAGAGGAACATTCGCAACACCTCTTTCCTCTTGGTACCAATGCTCCGTATCACCCCGATCTCCTTGATCCGTTCGGTGACCGACATCAGCATGATGTTCAGGATGCTCACCCCGGCGACGACCAGGGATATCCCGCCGATAACGGTCGTGAACGTGGAGATTTGTCCAAAGGTGGTAAGGATGGTCTCGAGGATTGCCCGTGTATCGATAACGTCGACTACCGTCTCTTTCCGATTCATCGTCCGGTCGATGGCGTCCTTGACCTCTTCGATCTCGTTCAAGTCCTCGACCTTGACAATAACCTGGTTGTGCTCCTCCTGGGCGAAAGCCTGGCTGAACCACTGGTCTTCCACCACGATCCCGAAATCAGGGTTGATATCAAAGCCCATCCCCCGTTCCTTCAGAATTCCGACGACCCGCACCGATCCTTTGTCACCAAGACTGATCCGGGATCCCACCTTGACGGCATTCTCTTCGGCAAAGGTTGCCCCGACCATAGCACCGGACGCCCCCCTCAGGTAGGTCCCCTCCTCAACCTCCAGGAGGAGAGGGATATCGTCAGGTTTGAGCCCATAGACCGTCCCGACCGTATCCTCGCTCCCTATCTTCATCCTCGCGCTGCCGGAATAGACCGGGATGGTGACATGCGGGGCGGCTGCCCGCCGGATCTGTTCCACATCGCGGTCTGAGAGGAGGTTGGAGGACTGTCCTCCCCCAAACCCCATCCCCCCGACATGGGGAGTGACGATGATCGAATCCCCGACCGTAGAGAGACTGTCAGAGATGGCAAGGACAAGACTGTTTCCAAGGATTCCCATCGAGACGATGGTCACCACCCCGATGATGATGCCGAGAATGGCAAGGAGCGATCGGAGCCAGTGAAGCCGTACATTCCGGCGTGCAAGCTCAAAGAACATCAGGGAATGCACGGTAATTGTCCCCCTTTCCCGGTTTTCTGCAGAGCCTTGCCCCTCATGATATCTTCCCGTCCACTATCCGGATTACCCGGTGGGCGTATTCCGCTATCGTGGGGTCATGGGTTACCATGATGATCGTCTTCCCTTTGTCCCGGTTGAGATCGGTAAGAAGACGCATGATCGCCGCCCCGGTTTTGGTGTCGAGATTGCCTGTCGGTTCATCGGCAAGCAGGATCTCGGGGTCATTGACCAGCGAGCGGGCTATGGCAACCCGCTGCTGCTGGCCCCCGGACATCTCGCTCGGTTTATGCGTATAGAGTGCTTCGTCGAGATCCATCGCCTTCAATACATCCCGGCATTGTTCAAGGCATTCCCTGCTCCCGGTCTTGAGGATCAAGGGGTACTGGACATTTTCAAGGGCGGTCAGCAAGGGCAGGAGATTGAACTGCTGGAAGATGAATCCCAGGTAATCGCGCCGGAGAATGGTCAGATCCTCATCACTCATCCCGCTGACATTTCTCCCCCTGATGCAGAGGGTCCCGGCTGTCGGGGTGTCAAGGCAGCCCATCAGGTTGAGCAGGGTCGATTTCCCTGAACCCGAAGGTCCCATGATCGCGATAAATTCGCCTTTTCCAATATCCAGGCTGACCCCATCGAGCGCTACCACATCACCCCCGGGAAGGGGATAGACCTTCCTCACTTCCCGGAACCTGATGATGGTGTCGCCATCACACTCAGGGCTTATCGCTTCTTCCATGAGTACCAGATGGCCCCCCCGATCAGTGCCGCTGATACGAGAATGACAGCAATCACGGGAGTGGCAACGCCAGGTGGTTTCTCCTTCGCGGTGGTCATGGGGGGTATGACAACCGGAGTGGTGCGCAGGGAGGGATTTCCGTCCACATCGCGGTAACTCACCTGGACCTGGACCTGCGTGGTGTTTTCCGCGAGGAAGGTGATCTCGAAGCTCGAGAAATCATCGGGCTGGAGCGATCCGACCACATATTCCCGGTAGGGGTTGACCGGAACCCCTCCTTCTCCGACGGTAAGCACCACAGAATTGGCCACTTCTAGACCTGCATTGGTTACATCACCGGTAAGGGTATACTTCCCCTCCTCGTACTCGACGATGATATTCGAGAGAATGGGATCAGCCTGCTTCTTTATCTCCCCGAATGTGACCGGCAGGGTGACGATTGAAGAATGGGGATTCACCCCGTTTTTGTAATCGACGACAATATCGAGCTCCGTCGGCTCTGCCGGGGTGACATTGAACGAGATCTTCCTGGCCTGATCAGGACTCAATGTGCCGATAAAGTAACTCGAAGGTGCCAGGTCAACCGATGCTCCCCTGAAGTGGACGATCACACTCCCCACCGGGTTGTCCCTCGGGTTCCCCACATTGAGCTCGATCTGGTCCCTTCTCCCTGCATTGTAGGTATCAGGTTTGTCAAGCACGGAGATCTCGATGGGATCATTCTCAACCCGTATCTGGACAGGGTAGCGGAGGTACCCGGCTTCCAGGAAATCCAGCGAGAAACTCGGGTAATAGATCCCCTGAGGCACATCAGCCTTTATGGTAAAGGTGAACTGCATCCTGTTGCCCGCACCTACCGTTGTTGCCGTGTCATACGCGTCTGACAGGACCGTGATATCTGAATCATACATCGTTGCCCTCCGGATTGCCACACTCTCCTGCCCGTTGTTGACAACCTCTATCGTGATTATCCCGGTATCCCCTTCAAAGAAGACGCTGGGATTGACATCGACGCTCGACACCGCGATCTGTGCCGCGCTCTCTTGCGGATCCGCTGCCAGGGCAAAAGAGCTGAGGAGAGAACAGGCTATTACTGCAAAGACCAGAACGGGCATGCCTTTTTTCATCAGGACCCTCCCAGGAACGGCACTCCGCTAAACGCCGTATATAAGGTGTATATCGCGAAAATGGCGACCGGCACCAGGACAACCATAATGGCGTTTCTGAATGAAAGGGACCGGGCATGCTTGATTCCAAATATCCACAGGTTTGCACTCCAGGCGAGAAAGACAACCGTTATGATCGAGGATACCATGGTGAACTCCCTGAATGCCGGATCCTCCAAAATCCCGCTCATGAACCGCTGCACGGCGGCAGGATCCTGGATGTTCGTGATGACCGGGACCTCGATCATGGGAAGATAATAGTAGGAGATGAGGACGGTTATGACCGACCCGATGACGACCGGAACCAGTCCGTATCCAGTAAATTCCAGGGTTCTCCTGAATGTGCCGGTCCCGGCAAACGCCATCGAGAGGAGCGTGAAAATGCCGCTCACTGCCACCCACCAGATGACAATAAACGCGAAAAATGCAGAGATGACACCAATAAGTCCCATCATCGATGCCATTCCCTCCCCTGCGGCCGCCATATACAGGCCTTTATATATCCCGGATAACAGGTAGGCTCCCACTGCAGCGATGATCGCACCAGTGATGACAATGATTGCGGGGATCTTCAGGTCCCCCGGCTCTTTCATCCTTTCACTGAAAAATGTGTCAGGGCGAAGGAGGAGTTCCGCTAGCATCCCTTTCATGTGAATCGGATAATTTTGGATGTGATAGTCTATCAACATTCCCTACGGGGGATTGCTGGTATATTTCCGGTTTGTGCCTGAAAAGTGGTATGGGAAAAGTGGTGTGGTAAAGATGGTATGTACCGCTTAAAAGAACTCTTTTCTCCAGAAAAATGCGATGCCGATCACCGATGCGATGATGGAGAACGCGATTGCTATGAGGAACGCATACGGGCTGTGCTGGAAAGGCAGCTCCACGTTCATTCCATAAATGCTTGCCACGAGAGTCGGTATCATCAGGATGATGGTAACCGTCGTGAGGAGCTTGATTATCACATTCAGGTTATTCGAGATGATAGATGCGAAGGCGTCCATCATGCCGGAAAGGATGCTCGTGTAGATATTTGCCATCTCGATGGCCTGCTTGTTCTCGATCACCACCTCTTCAAAAATATCCCGGTCGTCATCGTCCATCTTCATGCAGCCGGAGGTGTTGAACTTCTCGAGCATGAGGGCATTCGAACGGAGCGAGGTGATGAAAAACACCAGGCTCTTCTCCATATTGAGCAGCCGGATGAGCTGCTCATTCCGGAGTGCCTTGTGGAGATCGTTCTCGATGGCTCCTGTCGTGCGGTTGATCTCTTTCAGGTAACGGAGGAACATCAGGGAGGTGCGAAGGAAAAGGAGGAGGACAAAACGGGTCCTGTGCAGTGTTGAAAAATTCCTGACCTTCCCATTCAAAAACTCCTGGATCACGTCAACCTCGGTGAGGGTGATGGTAATAACCAGCCCCTCGGTAAGAATGATACCGATGGGCAGGGTGGTGAACGGGATAACGGCTTCTGACGCTTCGCGGCGGGGGGTTCTGAGGAGGATGAGGGTATTTCCCTCCTCCCGCTCAATACGGGCCCGTTCATCCACATCCAGCGGGTCAGTGAGGAAATCCGGGGGAATGCTGAAACGAGAGATCAGGCTTTCAATCTCTGCCGGAGTCGGGTTGACCACGTTCACCCATGCACCGCTCTCGAACTCGCTGAGGGTCAACAGACCATTCGGCGTACCGGTCTTGTAAATGGTAATCATGCCTGTCCCCCGTCATCTGATCCTTCCGGAAAACAGGTGCCCTGTCACCGGAATCTGCTATGCCCGGATAAAGGTAGTGTCCTATCCTTTATCACTGCTTCGCACCAGGAAGGACATTTTCGTCTCCTCTCCCCACCGGCTGTCTGCAAGTGGTGCAGGGAGACCCGTACCAGGAGAGAATTCAATCGTGCCAACTCACCTCATCCCTATTCCAAAACGGCATTCATGGTGTACCGGGCAGGTTAGTATCACCGGACGGAGTGAAAACCGGTATGCCGTGGAAAAAAATTGGCAGCAAAGGAAAATCAGGGAATAAAAGATCAGGAGAGGTTTTGGATACGGAGCACTGCATCCTTCAGCCGCTCCATGGAGGTGGCGTAGGAGACCCGCTGCCAGCCGGGAGTGTGGAACGCCGACCCGGGGGTGACGGCAACCAGTCCCTCCTCCAGCCATTTCCGCGCGGTGGCCAGGTCGTCCCCCCCGGTTCTGACAAACGCATAGAACGCCCCATCGGCCGGGGCTACTGCATACCCCATCAGCCGCAGTTCCTGCACGAGATACTCCCTTCTCCTGTTGAACTCCCGTCTCATCGTTTCGACGCACGATTGGTCAGCGGTGAGGGCTGCGACTCCCCCGTACATGGCAAACGAGGTCGGATGGCTGATCGAATGCTGCTGCACCTTGGACATCTGGCTGATGACGTGCGGGGGGGCGACAGCCCAACCGAGGCGCCACCCGGTCATCGCATAGGCCTTCGAAAACCCGTTCACCGTGATGGTCCGCTCTGCCATATCGCCGATGGACGCAAGCGAGGTATGCTCCTTTCCATAGATGAGTTTCTCGTAAATTTCATCAGAAAGGGAGAAGAGGTCATGGTCATTGCACATATCCGCCACCAATCCAAGGGATGACCCATCGAGCACCGCCCCTGAGGGATTTGATGGGGAATTGACGATGATCATCCTTGTTTTCGGGGTGACCTTTTCTAAAACGCTCTCATCGAGCTGGAACGTCCTGGTGTCGAGCGGATGATGGACGGGCGTTCCTCCCGCCATCTGCACGCAGGGTTCGTAGGAGACCCAGGAGGGATCAAGGATGATCACCTCGTCACCCGGGTTCAACACGGCAGCCATCGCATCAAAGATGGCATCTTTTGCACCGCAGGTGACCAGCACCTGCCCGGGAACGCAGGGTACCTTGTTCTCTCGCTCTGTTTTTGCTGCGATTGCCGAGAGCAGTTCGGGAATCCCGTTGCTCGGGGCATAGTGGGTCTCTCCCCTCATCAGGGCCTTGATGCAGGCATCCCGGATATGCGCCGGGGTGTCGAAGTCCGGTTCCCCTATGGAGAGGCTGATCACGTCCAGCCCCTGCTGCTTCATCCTGCGTGCCTTGTCAGCGATCTCCAGCGTGGCAGAGGGGGAGATTCCGGTGATGATTTTTGAGAGCCCTCTCATGCCAATCGCTGGCACATCTTGACCGCAGACTCGACGGCACGCCTCGCATAATCGATACGCTCGGTTGCCTCGAGGCGCGTCATCCCGGGGCCCGATATTCCGAGGCTGACCGGTTTTTCAAATTCAAGCGAGAGATCGATTATTTTCCGGGCTGCATGCTGGACCACGATCTCATCATGCTGGGTTGCACCCTCAATCACGCAGCCGATGGTGACTATCGCATCCACCGCTCCTCTCTTCAGCATCTTCTTGATGGCAAGCGGCATGTCATACGCCCCGGGGACATACATGCAGTCGGTCACTTCAGCACCAAGGAACGAGGCATGCTCCCTCGCCTCCACTTCCATCATATAGGTGATGTCCCGGTTGAATTCCGAGACCACGAAACCGAGTTTCACTTTCATATTATTCCCTCCTTTCATTCTGTTCCCTCTTTTTCTATCTCCACCTGATACTGCATAAACAACCCCTCTTCCTCACCTTCGTGCCGGACCGGCATCGGGAAACCCCTGCCGCTGGCCGGTCCCCGCCTCCCTTGTCATCTCCTGGGGGTACAAGGCGAGTCTGAGGGCATTTTTTGCATGTTCGCGGGTTCTCTGTTCGGCAAGCCATGCGAGTTCCCGGTCGTCTTTGGCCTCGTCCTCGTGGACAAAAACCTCGATGATGTGGGTATTTGTCATCAGCTGGCAGGTGATCAGGCCCGTGGATGCCTCGTGGGCACACATCAGGTCCTTCTCCTTTCCACCCGGCATCCCGAGCGCAATGACGAGGCCGCAGTGTCGCTCATCGATCAGTTTCTTGCATGCCACCGGAAGATCCTTGATCCCGGGCACGGTGACCCTTTCGAGCGAGACACTTGCATTCTTTCTCAGTTCATCGGCGGCTATACCGCCCATGTTCACCCGTGCGAATGTCGTATCGGCGATCCCGATCTTCATCCCAGTACCTCGCAGGCGGCCCGGACACCGTTTCCGGCCGGGCGGAACCCCTGTTTTGCGAGCGAATGCTCGACCGCAGAGAGGGTGGCAAGCAGTTCCGGCGCACCGGTCGCCCCCATTGTCCCTATCCTGAAGATCTTCCCTTTGAGATGGTCCTGCCCGCCGGCAATCTCGATACCCATCTTCTTGATCGTCCCCCGGAAGGCGCTGTCCTCTACGCCTGCCGGCAGGGAGGTTGCAGTGACCGTGTTCGAATAGGCATGATCGGCATCGGTCTTCGGGAAGAGGGAGAGTCCCCATGCCGTAACGGCACTCCGCACTGCTTCGGCCATCTTCCGGTGGCGGGCAATCCTTTCAGCAAGCCCTTCCTCTTCGATGATCAGGCAGGCCTCACGGAGGGCGAGGAACAGCGGGACCGCGGGAGTGTACGGGGTTTCCATCAGTTTTGCCGAGGCGCTCTTCCTGTACGCGGCAAGGTCCAGGTAATACGGCCTTTTTTCGGAGAGCCGCTCCCAGGCTCGCTCGCTCACCGAGATGGCAGAGAGCCCTGCCGGGGCCGCCAGGCATTTCTGTGATCCGACAACGGCAATATCTGCTCCCCACGCGTCTGCCTGGACCTCGTCCCCCCCGATAGAGGTGATGCCGTCCATCACAAAGAGGGCGTCGTATTTCCGTGCAAGTCTGCCGACCTTCTCAGCCGGATTTTTTATCCCGGCCGATGTCTCGTTATGGACCAGCGTGACCATCCCCGCACCATTGGCGAGCTCCTGCTCAAGCGCTGCAAGGTCGAGCGGGGTCCCCCACTCCGATTTGACGGACTTTGCGGTCCCGTACCGCTGCGCGATTTTGAACATCCGCTCGCCGAACTTGCCGTTCTCAAGGCAGGCGATGGTCAATCCGTTTCCGAAGTTTCCCACCGCTGCTTCCATGGCGGCAGTACCGGAGCCACTGATCACGAAGAGATCATTTTTTGTCCCAAAGGTCTTTTTCAGCACCCGTACGCAGTCCGCATAGACCGACCCGAATTCGGCTCCGCGGTGGTTGATGGCCTGTCGTAGCATCGCCATCCGGACCCGTTCCGGTATCGGTACGGGGCCGGGAAGCATCAGGAGGGGTTCTTTTTCCATTGTATCAGCCCATAGTATTTTTATAACAACGGGATATAAGTGTGGATGGCGAATCAATGGTCGAAGTAGCCATTCTCAGCGGATCGGCCTCAGATGCGGCCATTGCAGAGCGGGTCGCGGCAGTCCTGGAACAGCAGGGCATCACCTATGATTCCAGGGTCATCTCCGCCCACCGCGAACCTGCTCTTCTCGATGAATACCTGCAAAAGAGTGACTGTTTGGTTTTTATCGCAATTGCAGGTCTTTCTGCAGCGCTTCCAGGAGTGATTGCATCGAAGACCCGGCGGCCGGTGATCGGGGTTCCGGTGAGCGGGAAACTGATGGGTTTTGATGCACTCCTCTCTATTGTCCAGATGCCAAAAGGGGTCCCGGTTGCCTGTGTCGGGGTCGACAACGGGGAGAATGCCGCCTTGCTCGCGGTGAGGATATTAAAAATCAGGGAAGAATAATCTGCAGCAGCCCGTTGTGGGGATTTTCTTTTGTTCCGGTTCGATAGCGCTAAATTTCCGTCCACACGGGCAGATATACAGGCACAGCCCGCAGACCAACATCATCCGGATGAACGCAGGTACAAAGGAGAACGCGACAAAAAAGACAGCGCCCCTTTTCCCCTATTTCTCCTTCTTTCCGGTTCCAAAAATATCCTGCATCATCTTTACTGCACAGAGGTCGCCGCACATTGAGCAGGTATCAAGTTCCCCGTCCCTCTCGTGGATCGTTTTTGCAGCTTCCGGGAAGAGCGAGAGGTCGAACTGATCCTTCCAGTCAAGCCTCCGCCGCGCATCAGCCATCTGCCGCTCACGCGACATCCTGTACTCCTCCTTCCCCCTGACGAGATCGCCGATGTGAGCCGCCAGCTTTGCAACCCTGGTCCCTTCAACAATATCGTCAATCAGGGGGAGGGCCAGGTGCTCGCTTGGAGAGACCATGCAGAGAAAATCCGCCCCGTGCCTGCAGGCTTCTGCACCGCCTATGGCGCCGACTACATGATCGTATCCCGGTGCAATATCGGTCACCAGGGGACCGAGCAGGTAGAGGGGAGCATTCCTGGTGAGTTCCTTGATCATCCGGACATTGTACCCGATCTGATCGAAGGGGATGTGCCCTGGCCCCTCGATCATCCGCTGGACCCCGGCATCGAGGGCCCGGTGCGCGAGCCGGCCCAGGTTCAGGTACTCCACCGTTTTGGCATGCCGGTTGGCATCCTGGAGGCACCCCGGCCGCATCCCGTCGCCAAGGCTCGCCACCACCTCGTACTCTGCAAGGATCTCGAGAAGGTAGTCGAACTCGGAAAAGAGGGGGTTCTCCTCGCCGGACTGCTCCATCCAGGCCACGTGGAACGCACCTCCCCGTGAAACGACCGGCAGGACCCGCGGGTCGGACTTGAGCGCGGCAAGCGCTTCCCGGTTCACCCCGCAGTGAACCGTCAGGAAGTCCACCCCCTGCCTGCAATGGTCACGGATGACCCGGAAGAGGAGATCAGCACTGAGGTTGGTGACATTTCCTGCACGCCGCACAGCGTCATAGACGGGAACCGTGCCCACCGGGACATCAAACGAAAGGACCATCTTTCGTAGTGCCTCGAGATCCCCTGCAGTGGAGAGGTCCATGAGGGTATCGGTGCCGTTGCTGATTGCGGCAAGGGCTTTTTCTCTTTCGAGTCCGGGATCGCAGCGTTCACCCGATGTCCCGATATTGACGTTGACCTTCACCGTGCAGCCATCACCGATGGCACAGGCCTGGTGTGGACGCACGGCATTTGCGGGAATGACCAGGTGCCCCCGGACCACCGCACGGGCAACCTCTCCCGGACTCCGGCCTTCCTTGCACGCTGCCTCCTCCACCAGCGGGGGAATTCCTGCAACGCATTCCTGGATCAGGGTACGCATAAGACACATGTACGATGCGTCTCCTATTAGTTATGCATGCCAGTCACGTGGATCCCGGGGAGAGGTTTTTTTGCAAACTCCTACCTTGTCGGCACGATTCTTATCGACGCCGGCATCCTTCCCTCCGGGATCGAACCCTACCGGGATGTGATCGATACTATCGTGCTCACGCACTGCCACTACGATCACACGACTTACCTGAGAGAGATAGCGCATATCTGCCAGGCAGGAGTTGCCATCCATCAGCTCGATGCTTCCGGGCTTTCCGAGGACCATCTGAGCCTCGCCCTCCATTTTGGCGCACGATCCCCCGGTATCGCTGCGGATCGGATTCTTTCCGAAGGAGACCGCATCGGACCCCTGAAAGTCCTCCACACCCCGGGACATACCGCAGGGAGCATCTGCCTGTACCATGAGGAGGAGAACCTCCTGATTTCGGGCGATACCGTGTTTACCGATGGAGGGTTCGGACGGTTCGATTTCCCGGGAGGGGACCGGGTGGCACTCGCACAGTCGATACAGCGTCTTGACACCCTGGGAATTGAGGGGCTCTACCCGGGACACGGGACTCCTGTGCACCGGGAGGGAAGAGTCCATGTAGCAGCTGCCCGCAAGCTGCTGAACAGCGGATATGCATAAAGGGGTCTACTGCCTGGTGCTGCAGAACCGCAGCTGCATCGTGGAGGTCGGTGCGCTTGGTCCCGTGAAGTTCGCCCGAGGCTGGCACGTGTATGTCGGTTCTGCACAGGGGCCGGGAGGTCTCGCCCGGGTCTCCCGTCACATCAGGGTGAAGCGGGAAGGCATCGAATCGCCCCACTGGCATATCGATTACCTTCTCGCGCATCCCGCGTTTCACCTCGTTTCGGTTGCGTGCGCATTCACCGCGGACCCTGCTGCCGAGTGCATGCTCTCCAGACTCCTCACCATGACCCCGGTCCCTGGGTTTGGCTGCAGTGACTGCACGTGCAGGTCGCATCTCGGATATTTTGGGACACATCCGGAAAATGCGATAGCATCAGCATTTTCCCGTGCGTGCCCTGCTGTAACCATCACAACACTCAATATATCCTAAACCCTAGAACACGAATATGACGGTGCTTGGCATATCAGGGAGCATGCGGAAGGACGGGAATACTGCGGTCCTTGTCAAGACTATTCTTGACACCTGCGAAAAATCGGGCGTAAAGACTGAGTTTGTCTCCCTTGCAGGAAAAAAGATCCATCCCTGCCTGGGGTGCGAGAAATGCAAGGAGAAGGACTGGTGCGTCATCCAGAACGATGACTGGGGCGAGGTGATGCAGAAAGTGATCGATGCCGAGGTGCTCGTGATCGGCTCCCCCACCTATTACTTTGACGTCACCGGCCATCTCAAGAACTTCATCGACAGGAGCTACTCGCTCTACCACCGGCGGAAACTGGCAGGCAGAAAGGCAGTTGCGGTAGCGGTCTGTGCAAACAAGGGCGGTGCACGGACCATCGAGACGATTGAAGGTTTCTTAAATACCCATGAATTTGCGTATCTCGGCTGGGTCAGGGGCAAGGGGTACCTTGAGGGAGACATCCTGCAGGATGCCCGGGCGCTCAAACGGGCAGAAGAGATCGGGGATAAAATTGTCAAACTATTGAAGCCGCGCGATTGAACACTCCCATCACCAACCCGATTTTTTCTGGTAAGGATCCCACGGTCCCGGTCACGATACAGACCCCACGAATGCATCATCTGCAGAAAAAACCCGCTATCCCCTGTTTTTTCCCTGGTATATCGCCTGTTTTTCCTGTTAGTATCAAAAAACCTGGGAGGGTCAGATGAGACGGTACAGCGTGTCTCTCTCCCGAAGCGTTCTCCCGATGTCCGATGCGATACGCTCCATCTCCCCTGGATCGAGATAATCGGTGTTCAGGGCACCCGCACACTTCGATATGCTCTCCTCAAACATGGTCCCTCCCAGGTCGTCTGCCCCGGCCATGAGCCCCAGCTGGGCCATCTTCAGGCCCGTCTTCACCCAGGACACCTGGATGTGATCGATAGTATCCAGGTAAAGACGGGAGACCGCCGTCATGAGCAGGTCTTCCCTGCCGGTAGCCCCTGGCCTCGCAAGACCCTTCCGGTAGAGGGGGGTATTCATGTGCACAAAGGAGAGCGGGACGAACTCGGTGAACCCTCTGGTCTCATCCTGGATAGCCCTCAGAACGGACAGGTGACGGACCCGGTCCTCCACCGTTTCGCAATGTCCGAACATGATGGTCGCCGTGGTCGGGATCCCAAGTCCGTGTGCCTCCCGGATGATACGGACCCATTCATCGGTCATGATCTTCCCGGGGCAGATCACCTTCCTCACCTCGTCAACAAGGATCTCTGCCGCGGTCCCGCACAGCGAGCCGAGACCCGCCGCCTTCATCTGTTCCAAAACCTCGATCGTTGAAATGCCGCTCTTCCGTGCCGCATATGCAACTTCCATCGGATTGCTGGCATGGATATGGACTCCGGGGGCTCCTTCCCGGAGGGTGGCGATGATGTCGGTGTAGGAGCCGGCATCAAAGTCCGGATGGAGTCCGCTGACGGTGCATATTTCGGTGACACCCCGTGACCGCGCAAGCGCGGCTTTTCTCCTGATTTCATCGTGAGAAGAGAAATAGCCCCCTTCGTCTCCCTGTTTTTTTGAAAAACCGCAGAACCCACAGGAGTTGATACAGTAATTCGTCACGTTGATATTCTGATTCCGGACATAGGTGACGACAGGTCCATTCACCCGCTCCCGCCTTTCATCTGCCGCGGCAGCGATCTGCCAGATGCGCCGATCATTTACGAGGAAGAGCTGGCGTGCGTCATCATCGCTCAGCCGGTAGCCTCCACGTGCATCTTCGAGGAGGGTGCTGAGAGATTGTGTATTGATCTTGTTTCCGGCCACCATGCTCACCCGGGACACGGGTCTCCCATGGAACATCGGAGACCAGCAATATAAAACATCTGACCATGGCATTAATCCATTCATGTCTCCCAAAAGGACTGTTGTGATCGCATGGATCAGCAAGAGATCTCACTGAGAAATTCCACGGGAACGGGATATGTCCTCCCGCTCGGCCCGGTAAACCTGGTATGGGTGGTTGCGGCACATGGCCTCCTCGGGTGTGGCTCAATCGATGTGGCTGCACTGGGCAAATTCGGGTACCCCGCGGCCAGGGTGAGGCCAGCCAGTGGCGATTCGATCGCCACCCTTGATGACCTCCTTTTGGGCATTGTAAAGGAAGTGAATCCGGCTGCTGAGCGTGTTGGGGTCAGGACCGGTATGGCAGGAAAGGAAGCCCTGGACCTCCTATCGTAGGAGAATACTGACGATCCCAACCGGGCTACGGTGACATGGGATGTGACCGCCACACGGCAATTTCCAATGAACGCACATCAGACTCGGTCGTCAGACTCCCCCCAAGTGAGAATCGCAGATGTGATTGTCATGCCAACCGGATATGACCGGCGGTCGTGCGTAAAAATGATAATGGCCCCGCCAGTTTCATCCCTTCAACAACGCCGCAGGCTATCAGGGGAGTTTCCAATGAAGCAGGGAGCCAGGATCCCACCGTTCCCGGGGATGCATTCATAACGGATCAGGTGACCACGTTTGACAGGCATGCGCTACGCACATATCTTCGGGCCGGTCCATTCCCGGAGGCTTGGCCGTTCGCTCGGGGTTGACCTCGTCCCTTGCAAGGTATGCAGTTATGACTGTGTCTATTGCGAATGTGGCTGTACTTCCGATGCAACCGTTGAGAGAAAGGAATTTTTCCCGGTCAGCGAGGTACTGGCAGAGCTTCGGGACTATCTCTCCACCAGCCCGGAACTGGATTACATCACTTTTTCCGGTTGCGGCGAACCGACCCTCTCCCTTTCGATCGGCACGGTTATCCGGTACCTGAAAGAGTCATTTCCCGGATACCGGGTCGCTGTGCTCACCAACGGGTCCCTCTTATCCAGAAAGGAGGTGCGGGAGGCCCTGTATCCTGCCGATGTGGTGCTTCCGACCCTCTCCTCTGTCTTTGAAGAGACCTGGCGGAGGATCCACCGGCCTGCACCAGGCATCTCTCTCGACGAGATCATCTCAGGGATCCGTCAGTTTCACGAGGAGTATACGGGCGAGATATGGCTCGAGCTGTTCATCATTCCCGGGGTGAACACCGATGACCGGGAGATGGGATCCCTCTGCGCGCTGCTCCGGGAGCTGCAACCGGACCGGGTGCAGATGAACACCCTTGACCGCCCGGGGACCGAAGATTCGGTCATACCTGCACCGGCAGAAGAGATCGAACGAATCAGGAATCTTCTCAGCCGCTCAGGGGTCACCTGCGTTGAACCGGTCCGGTTTCACCTGTCCGGTGGAGTTCCCATGCCCCCCGACTGGTCTGAACGTGTGGAAAGGGTCCACGGACTCATCCGAAGACGACCGTCAACGCTCGACGACCTTGCTGAATCGACAGGCCTCCCTCGGCGTGAAATCCTGAAAGTCCTCCGGGAGATTGAAAAAACAGCCCGGGTTCATGAAAAGAGAGAGGAGCGGGGGATATTTTACTCCAGCTCATGACGACGCTTCAGATGAGCGTGTAATCAGTATGGCGTTGCCGGAGCGTTCGCCCGAGATCGCGGACGATATACTGCATCATCCCGGGATCCAGGTAATCTGCCCCGGCTGCACCCGCGTTTTCAGAAACATCATCCGAGAACATGGTCCCGGCGAGATCATTTGCCCCTGAGAGAAGTGCCATCTGGCCCAGTTTTATCCCGAGTTTGCCCCATGAAACCTGGATATTCCTGAAATTATGGAGGAATAGCCGGGAGACCGCAAGGAGGAGGAGATCTTCCCTGCCGGTTGCGCCCGGCCCGGCAATCCCGTCCCGGTATAGCGGGGTGTTCTGGAACACGTAGGAGAGGGGGACCAGCTCGGTGAATCCTCCCGTGTCATCCTGTATCTCCCTGAGCACGGAGAGATGCCGGGCACGGTCCTCCCCGGTTTCGCAGGTCCCGTACATGATCGTTGCCGTGGTGGGTATCCCCATCCGGTGGGCTTCCCGTATGATCCGGACCCAGTCTGCAGTGGAGACTTTCCGGGGACAGATCACCGATCTGACGTGATCGGCCAGTATCTCGGCTGCAGTGCCCTGCAGGGACGACAAGCCGGCGGCCTGCATCCGCTCCAGGACTTCCCCGGTCGTAATGCCGCTCTGCCGCGATGCATGCATCACTTCGTCCGGGCTGAAGGCATGGAGGTGAACGCCCGGTGCTGCCCGGTGCACTGTCGTGAGAATATCCTCGTATGTCTCGACGGTGAACCTGGGATGTACTCCTAACAGAAGGCATATCTCGGTAACGTTCCGGGAAGAGGCAAGGGCCACTTTCTTCAGAAGGGTCTCCCGGTCATCACAGAATGCCCCTTCGTCCTCTTCCTTCCGCCCGAATCCGCAGAACCCGCAGAGGTTCTTGCAGATGTTCGTGATGTGGATGTTCTGGTTCCGCACATAGGTGACATCCGGACCAACCCTCTCCTCCCTGAGAACATCTGCCGTTGACAGGATCTGAAATATATCCCTGCCGCGAACCTTCAGCAACGCTGCAGCCTCATCCTCGCCCAGATGGTATCCGTCCTCTACATCCCCAAGCAATCTCACGATATCCATGGTTTGCACTCAGTCTCTTTTTTGGGCTTATTTTTTGGGCTTATTCTTCCCTGGCTGAATTTTTGCAGGTTTCTCACTCTTTTTGCGCTGGTAATACTCCCAGAACACCAACGCGAGGATCAGGAGGATCCCCACCGGGATGATATTGAGGGGAATGTATCCAAGGAGCGGAATGGCAAACAAGGCTTTCCCCACAACCCATTCCTCCTTCACAGGCTGTATCACCCCAAGGTCCAGCCTTGAGAGGTAGGATCCCTGGTCGCTCCGGAAATTGTTGTCTCCCTTGGTGAGATAACCTCCATTCTTTGCCACCTGGTCAGATATGACGATATACCCGTCATTTGGGGTGATGTTCCCCGTATCAGGGACGATACTCCCGTTCACTATCCTTGCAACAACAGTTCCGTCTTCCAGCAGCCATGTGTTCCCTTGTACCGTTACGGGGAGGTACTGGGTGGGGCTGCCTTGTCCCCGGAAGAAATAATAATATGCAGGGATTCCAGTCCCTTCGTCGGTCGTCCCCATTGCACGGTGGATGATCGGATGCACCCCACCACCCAATATAGGGATAAGTGAGCTCTTCGCACCGTTTGGTGCATAAATAAGCACATCCCCATAATCCTCGAACTTCTGATAGCCTGCATCCCGGCCGCTCTCCCAGGTCTGCAACTCCCCGTAGCGGTCAGCGCTGACCACAAAAACCAGGGCCCCGACGTCCATGTGCGGGACCATGCTCTCTGACTCGATAGCAACGACCGCTGGCCATGTGCCTGAGGCAAGGTACAGGACAAGCGCAATACCTGCTATCACCACCACAACCCAGAGGATTTCGCGGGCGAATGCGATTTTTTTGTCCTCACTGGTGCGGAAGGTGTCGACAAGGCCCTTCTCTTCTGACTTTTTTTTCGGATCCGCCATGGTATGACTTACACCTATTCATCCTGCTGCCTATTAAGCGATCGCGAAGTGCCATGCACCTGGACGCTTATGTTCCCGCCGGGGACACGGGAGGGGAGGGATGTCCGGAGTGCCGTATGCAAACACACAAATCCGGTGATTGCAATAGTAGTACCGATTAGTGAATGCTCGACACAAGGGCGATCGTGCAGCGGTTTCTTGATACACGGATGCAGGTCCATCCTGATGTCGTTCGCTACCTCTCCGAGCAGGACGACCCCGGCCTGATCGACCAGATCATCCAGGGCCTTCCCAAAGACACCATTGTGGTCTCGGTGAAGCATATCCCGGGTATCGTGCCGGACCGTGACGGGAAAAGGTTTCCTGCAGATCCACGGTGCGATGTCGTCAAGGGGGGGAACGGCACCTCCGGTCATTCAGGAACCATTACTGATTACGTGCACTATTTCCGGGACCGGTACAACCGGCTGGGCAGCATCATCCGATCCCGGTGCACCCCTGTCCCGATTGAAGGACTGCTCAGGAATTCCCGGTACCGGCAGGAGGACTGCACCGTGATGGGCCTTGTCACCGATATCCGGAGCACGACGAATGGTCACCGCATGGCTGACCTGGAAGACCCGTCCGGCTCCCTCCCGGTCCTCTTTCACAAGGACCGCCCGGTCTTTGCGGAGGGGGAAACCCTGATCCCTGACGAGGTGATCGGGGTGAGGGGGACCCTCTCAGGGGATGGCAGGCTCTTTTTTGCCGAACAGGTGCTGCACCCCGATGTACCCATCAATCACGCCCCTTTTGTCAGCGATGAACCGGGGTCCGCGGTCCTGATCTCAGACATCCATGTCGGGAGCAACACATTCCTCGAGGATGCCTGGAACCGTTTTGCCAGGTGGCTCGATGATTCGGATGTCTCCTATCTCCTCATCGCAGGAGATCTCGTCGATGGAATCGGGGTATACCCGAACCAGGAGCATGAACTGACCATCCCCAATATCTATGAGCAGTATGACGTGCTCGGCAGTATGCTGAGCGATCTTCCGCCCGGGATGGTGATCGTGGTCAGCCCGGGAAACCATGATGTGGTGCGGGCTGCAGAGCCTCAGCCTGGCATTCCACCGGAATTCACCGGCAAATTTCCGAAAAACTGCATGTTTGTGGAGAACCCGGCACTGGTGAGCCTCCAGGGAGTCATGGTGCAGATGTATCACGGGAGGTCTATTGATGATCTGATCAGCCTGATCCCGGGGGCGAAGTACGAAGATGCAACCCCGATCGTGGCAGGGATGCTGCAGCGGCGGCACCTCGCTCCGACCTACGGGAAGCGGACCCCGATAGCTGCCAGCCGGGAAGACAGCCTCGTGATCGACCCTGTCCCGGAAGTCCTGCACACGGGGCATATTCACATTATGGGGATATCCGATTACCGGGGCACCCTCTGCGTGAATGCAGGGACCTGGCAGTCCCAGACCTCTTTTCAGAAACAGATGAACATCCACCCGACCCCGGCACGGGCGGTGCAGCTTGACCTCCAGACCCTGAAGCCTGTTGTCCTCGATTTCAGCTAAAAACCTCTTTGTGTTGATCGTCCGGGAGACAATAGAGAGTCGTTCACTTTTTATTCTCCCGTAGTACACCAATATAAGTACAAAAACACCATTTTACAGGAGATTTGGAGGAAAGTATTTGATGGATCTGTTCATTCTTGTCCCAATCTGTGCCCTGGCGGGTCTGCTCTTTGCAGCGTATTCCTACAGGGTCATGAAGCGGGAAGATGAGGGGAGCGACCTGATGAAGAAGATCGCTTCTGCAATCAGGATCGGTGCCATGGTGTATCTCAAGCGCCAGTACACTGCGATCCTTGTCTTCATGATCGCCATGGTCATTGTTCTCTCCCTTGCGATCAACCCGTTCACTGCGGTTTGTTTCATTGTAGGGGCCTCGCTCTCAGCCCTTGCCGGTTTCATCGGTATGAAAGCGGCCACCTACGCAAACGTCCGAACGACGAACGCCGCGAAGAAGGGAATGGCAAACGCGTTCAGGGTGTCGTATTCGAGCGGGACCGTGATGGGCCTGATTGTGGTTGGTCTTGGACTGCTTGGACTCTCGGCGCTCTTCTATCTCTTCTCGACGACGGTTGCGCTGACCCTGGCAGATACCGTGAATGTCCTCTTCGGGTTCTCCCTTGGTGCAAGCTCGATCGCTCTCTTCGCCCGAGTTGGGGGAGGCATCTTCACCAAGGCAGCTGATGTCGGTGCAGACCTTGTAGGCAAGGTGGAGGCCGGGATTCCTGAGGATGATCCCAGGAACCCGGCGGTCATCGCCGATAATGTCGGCGACAATGTGGGAGATATCGCCGGGATGGGCGCTGACCTGTACGAGTCCTACGTGGGGTCGGTTATTGCCACGATGGGCCTTGCCGTTGTTGCATCCATCGCCGCGAATTTCGTCAATGTCCCGGTCTACAACCTCGTCATCCTCCCGATGCTGATCGCCGCACTCGGTATTCTCGCGTCCATTGTCGGGACGTTCTTTGTCCGGAGCTCGAAGAACGAGAGCAGCGCCATCCACAAGGCCTTCAATGTCGGAACGCTCACGAGCCTCATCCTGACCGTCATTGCGACCTACTGGCTGGTGAACACGCTGATAGGTCCCCAGTATATCGGGGTGTTTATTGCCACCGTGGCCGGTCTCGTTGCAGGATTCCTCATCGGCCTTGTAACAGAATTTTATACCTCCTACGATCGGTCGCCAACCCAGCGGATTGTCAAGTCTGCCGAGACCGGGGCAGCAACCAACATCATCACGGGTCTTGCAGTCGGATTTGAGAGCACTATCTGGCCGGTCCTGATCGTTGCGATTGCAATCCTCCTCGCTGCCCAGCAGGCAGGCCTGTACGGCATTGCCCTTGCCGGGGTCGGCATGCTTGCAACACTCGGCATCACCCTCTCGGTCGATGCATACGGGCCTGTTGCAGACAATGCCGGGGGAATTGCCGAGATGTCTCACCAGGAGAAAGGGATCCGCGAGATTACCGATACCCTGGATTCGGTCGGCAACACCACCGCCGCAATCGGCAAGGGGTTTGCCATCGGGGGAGCAGCCCTGACTGCTCTTGCGCTCTTTGCGGTGTATACCCAGGCAGTCAACCTCACCGCAGTTGACATGCTCAATCCGACGGTCTTTGTGGGAATCCTGATAGGGGCGATGCTGCCCTTCCTCTTCTGTTCATTTGCCATGACCGCGGTAGGAAAAGCGGCCGGGTTCATCGTGGATGAGGTGCGGCGCCAGTTCAAGCAGATACCCGGCCTGATGGAGGGGAAGGCTGAACCGGACTACGATGCATGCATCACCATCTCCACCAATGCCGCCCTGAAGCAGATGATTGCTCCCGGCCTGATGGCAATCATTGCCCCGGTATTCGTGGGGCTGGTGCTTGGGACCGCTGCGCTTGCCGGGCTCCTCGTCGGGTCCATCACGACCGGGTTCATCGTCGCTATCATGATGGCCAATGCCGGCGGTGCCTGGGACAATACCAAGAAATATATCGAGGCAGGGCACCTCGGAGGGAAAGGCTCGTTTGCCCACAAGGCTGCCGTCACCGGAGACACCGTTGGCGACCCGTTCAAAGACACCGCCGGTCCGGCATTGAACATCCTGCTCAAGCTGATGGCGATTGTTTCACTCGTATTTGCCCCCATCTTCATCTAACTTTTTTGCTTTCCACCTTTTTTTGTGGCGAATAAATGATTTGGGGTTTTTTCCAAGATACCAAATCACCCAAGAAAACAGTCACGATGCAGCACGGCCCAAAGCATACAAAATGAAGATGCCGGATGCATTTTCATATTAACCGCCAATAACCATCTCAGTCGTGTAGAAAGCATGAAAACGGCGGAGCCATTTTGGCATGAAAACAGTCACGATGCCCAAGGCCACAAGCAAACAGAATGAAAATGCCGGAGGCATTTTCATATTAAATCGCATTTCGCGATTTTCATTTGGGGAGGGATGTGACGAAGGAGTCTCATGAGCGTTTCATTCGAAACCGCCGCCGGGGCGTCCTTTTGGGGTCAGATGCGTGTTCCGCATGGTGGGGTGGGGTGATCAGCCCCCGTAAAAGGTATCCGATTCATCAATCGTGCCCACACAGGATGTCGAAGAGTCCTTTTTTGCAGATAGTACCGGAAAAAATCTATAGGGGTGGTGGCATGGATCGAATTGTGATCCTGCTTCCGATACGAAACCCTTTCACTTCGGGTTGAGATCCTTTGCCAGTTCTTCCAACGATTCTTCTGATGTGATCTCGCATTCTTTCATGTTTTTCCTGAAATTGTACATCATCAGGAAGAAGATCCCGATGCTGATGATGAGGATCGCCCAGAGAAACAGGTCCTGGCTCCCCTTGAATATCGGCAGTGAGGCGATAAGGTACCCGAATGTGACAAAGCCGGTCACCCAGAGGATGGCTCCGGTGACGTTGTAGACGAGAAAAACCGGATAATCCATCCGTATGATACCTGCAACAAAAGGGGCGAAAGACCGGATACCAGGAATGAAACGGGCAAGGATGATGGTGCTTTTCCCATACCGGTGATAATACTGCCGGGTCATCTCAATGTGGCGCTTGTCGACCAGGCACCGCTCCCGGTGAATCAGCCAGTTCCCAAAGGAAGTGCCTATCCAGTAATTGAGAGAATCTCCGAGAATCGCTGCTGCGCAAAGAATGATGATGACCACAAAGACATTCAGGCCGCCACCTGCCGCGAGGAATCCCATCAGGAAGAGGAGCGAGTCTCCGGGAAGAAACGGGGTGAACACAAGCCCTGTCTCACAGAAGATGACGGCAAAAAGGATGGCATAGACCCAGATACCGTAGGTCTCCATCAGCTGCGGAATTGCATCCTGGATATTGAGGAGGATGTTGGACAGCGAAAGGAGGTCCGGCGGAATCATTCCGTTATTATTTGAATTAGTTCGTTAATAGGCTGTTGTCTCTGAACAACATACGGAACGGTCCCGGGAACCTCATTGGGTGTGGGTATAAGAGAGTGCCCACTCCAAATCCAGAAGGTACTTCCCACCGTTACAGGACGACAGGATGTACTGAGCAGAACCAGGGACAACCGGGAAAGTGCTCCTCATGATTTTGTAGCAATTGACACAATCAGGAGATGTACAGGTCCTCCAGAATATTCCCTCAAGATCATGGAGTATCTCACTACCTGGGGTCTCCAAAAGGTATCTCTCCCCGGGGCTATATCGATGGGTGGGGGACGTGTCCAGTGTATGTGACGGAGAGACAGTGGAGCAGAAGAAACGAGGGATCGAAGAGACTGCCCGGAAGAGGTGAGAGTATCAGGGTGCTTCAGGAGATTCTGCCCGCATTCTGTGCCAGGACATGGTGAGGTTTCGTGTCATGGCGAGTGTTCGGAGGATCGATCCATGCGTTTCCTCGCCATCTCCACAATAACGCCGGCCAGCCGCGCTATCTCCCTGCGGGCCGGTGCATCAGGGGGGAGTGAGACAAGGGGCCGGGCCTCCAGGTCTGCAGCCTCCACCAGCGGATCTGCAGGAATGCTCGCGACCACTTCAGGGAGACCCGGGACATTGGCAGTTCCCTTCTGCCGGGCCCGGTTCACCACCAGTCTCACCGGTGTCTCCGAGATCCCCATGGAACGGGCGATCTGCAGGATCCGGGCAGCAGTCCGCATGCCCCTCGCTCCTGGATCGGTCACGATCAGCAGCAGGTCCGGATGCCCGATAGTGCCGCGGCTGATATGTTCCATCCCGGCCTCACTGTCGATGATCACCACCCCGTACTCTTTTTCCAGGAGGCGCATGCAGGTCTTGAGGAGGTCATTGGCAAAACAATAGCAGCCCTGCCCCTCCGGCCGCCCCATGGCGAGGAGGTCAAAACCATCCGACTCCACCAGGGCCTGGCGGAACCGGTACCTGATGTACTCGGTACGCGACATGCCCGGGGGGATGCTCTTCTGGAAGGCATCCTCCCGCATCTCCCCGAGTGTCTCCCGGACCTCCACCCCAAGGGCCTCGTGGAGGTTTGCATTCGGGTCTGCGTCCACGGCCAGGACCGGGCGGACACCGGTCTCCACCAGGGACTGCACGAGCAGTGCGCTCACCGTGGTCTTCCCGGTCCCTCCCTTCCCTGATATCGCGACAAAGAAGGGGGTCACCTCCTCCCACCACTCCGTATGCAGGCCGAGATCCAGGCGGCGGTCTCCATGATCTCCCTCGCTCCCGACTCATCGGCGAACCGTATGCCGCAGGTGGGGGTGATCAGTGAACGGCTGTCGAGCAGCCGGGGAGCGACATACTCGGTCACCTGCTTTTTTATCTCCTGGTAGCGTTGCAGGAGACTGTCCCGGGTCTCCTCTGCAAAGACCCGGTAGTCCGCCGGGACGATCCCCCAGGCAACCACCCCTCCTGACTCCAGGTACCCGGCCAGAGCCTCCGCATAGAGCAGGAACTCCCGTGATCCCGTATAAGCGTCAAAGGAGATGAGGGCAGGGGAGAGCGCCATCACAAACTCCCAGTCCGTGTTGGAACAGCAGTGAATCCCCAGGCCATCGTCAAGCAGCGAGGAGATATCCTGCCATCCGGAGATGACTCCGTCCGGGGAGATGGCGATGACCGATGACCCGAGGGCTGAGAGGTACGGTTCGTTGAGCACGACGAGCGTTCGCGTCACCCCGGGAATGGCTTTCATTGCCTGTTCGCACCAGCGGGCCCGGAGCCCGAGCATCTTCGGGAGGATATCTGCAAACTGCTCGTCATAGTGGAGAGGCCGCCGGTCCTGATCCACCACCTGCATCCCGAAGGTGACCGGTCCTGTCACCTGGCATTTCAGGATACGTGGGGCGGGCAAGGTCCTTCCGAGCATGTCCGCAAACCCGGAGGCGTACTGCTCCGTGAGACCGTATGGCCCGGTGTTCTGATCCACATAGTCAAGGTAGATCTGCTCTATTTCCGTCACCAGGTCCAATGACCGGTCCACGCTCAACCGATCGTTGGCAATGACCCCCCCTGGCAAACGGGACGAGTCGCAGAAGACGATCGACTCGGTCACTCCCCGGGCGGGAAGGGTGGGAATGAAGGGGATTTCCGGGAAGACGGCCAGCACTTCGTCGCATGCCTTGCGCGGATCGGTATGGGGGAGGGCCCCGACCCCGGTGGCGAGGCTGTCAGTCGGAGGAAGCATCGAGGACACGGCCGATCGTCACCCCCTCCGGATTCGGCACTCATCGAGTAATTGCTCCACCATGGGAAAGAGCGCGAGATCGGTGTGGGGCAGGAAGCAGGCCCTGGTATATTCATCCATGAAGGAGGGCTCGGCGTTCAGCTCGACGTAGGCGATGGTCCGGGCGATCTCATCGAGTACTTTTCGCTTGCGGCGGTTGAGCAGGGCGATATTGGCCCCCGTGATCGAGCCGTTCCCGATACCGGTGATGCGGTCCAGGGGGACTTCGGGTAAAAGCCCGATAATGATGGCATTCTCCTTTGAGAGATAGTTGCCAAAGGCCCCCGAGAAGTAGACCCGGGCGACATCATGCCGGCTGATCCCCGCCTGGTTCATCAGCGTGATGCAGGCGCCGAGAATGGAGGCCTTGCTCATGATCAGGTTTTTCACATCGTTTTCCGTGATCACGATGTCCTTTCCCAGGTCGGTCTCGTCTTTCCAGACTACCACGAACTCGGGAAAATGGGACCCCATCCTGATACGGGGATGCAGGATGCCCGTGTTGATCCTGCCGGTGCGGTCGATGATGCAGGCCTGGAGGAGGCCTGCCAGGAGATCGATCAATCCTGAGCCGCAGATCCCCCGGGGCTTGACCCGGTTGATTGTCTGGTAGGTGGGTTCCAGGGTGTGGAGATCGAGTGCGGCCTTCTCGATCGCCCCGGGGTTGGCCCGCATACCGAACAGCACCTCCCCCCCCTCCAGGGCAGGACCGGCAGCACCGGCACAGGAGAACATCCAGTCTTTTGTTCCGAGCACCACCTCAAAGTTGGTGCCGATGTCGATCAGCAGGGAGACTTCATCACGTTCGGCCATACCGGAAGCCAGCACATCTGCCACGATATCCCCCCCGATGAAATCGCTTACCGCAGGGAAGACGAAAAGACCGGCGTTCTCCTTCACCCCGAGCCCCGCCCGCGTTGCTGCCGAGGTCAGGTACCGCCTCACGACCGGGACATAGGGCTCTTCGATCATGTAGGCCGGGTCGATGCCCATCAGGATGTGGGTCATGATGGTGTTTCCGGCAACCACCACTTCGTAGATGTGTTCGCGGTCGATCCCGGCATTGTTGGCCGCCTGGGTGATCGCGGTATTGATGCTCTCGGCTGCAAGTTCCTGCAGGCGCGCAAGCCCGCCCTTCCGGGCGTAGTTCACGCGGGAGAGGATATCTTCACCGCAGCTGATCTGCCGGTTATAGTTCGAGGCAATGCCAAGGACTTTGCCGTCCACGAGGCTCCGCACGTAGGCGACGATGGTGGTGGTCCCGAGGTCTATAGCCGCCCCATAGAGGGCATGTGTGGTATCCCCCCTCTCGACATCGATAAGCCTGTACCCTCCCGGGACGAGGGCAACGGTGGCGGTGATCTTCCATCCGCTGTCCCGGAGCACTCCCGGGATACGCCTGATGACCTCTAACGGCACGTAGATCTTCCGGTCTTCCGGGCCGCCACTCCGGTGGATGCCCCAGAGGAGCCGTGAGAGATCCGGGGAGGGATCGTCAAGGCTTGGCGGGGTGAGCTCCAGGAAATATTTCCAGACCGCTGGGAAGAAACCGGTCTCCTGCTCCAGGCTCTCGATCAGGATCTTCTGCTCCTGGATGAGCGAGCTCTCGGGGATAAAGACCGAAATATTGTCGATGACCGAAGTCTCGCATGCGAGACAGGCCCCCTGCTCCAGTTCTTCGGGAGAGAAGAAACGGATGAACTGGTCCCGGTCAAACAGGAACCGTCCGCTCTTGACAAAGACTATGCATTTGCCGCATTTCCCCTGTCCGCCGCAGACCACGTTCATGTTGATCCCTGCATCCTGGGCGGCAGAGAGGATCGTCGCCCCCAATTTCACCTCCACCTTGCGAAAGGTCGGGAGGAAGGTTACCACGGGCATGGTATCAGCTCGTCCATTCCTTCTCCAGGTATTCCCCGATCTCGGCTGCGTCCCTTGGTCCCACCAGGACCTTCCATCCGGTAGCTTCTTCGATGCGTCCCGAGAGCGGTGCGGCATACCCGGGGATGATGAGGGAACGGTGGGATACTTCCTTCTCCAGGTTGAACTGCTTCAGTGACGCTGCCACAAGGGTCTCGGAGAGCTTCCCGGATGCGACCGCGGTCAGGACCGAGAGCCCCTCGGTATCGACAATCACCATGAAGCAGGGAATCCGTGCCGCTTCCAGGTATCCCTGGAGGGTGAAGAAGGTCAGCGAGAAGTTGACCGAGAGCAGGACAGGAGAGGCCGGTCCGGGAGTCCCCACCCGGTAGATCCCGGGGGTCATCTGGATGGGTTTCTGGGGGTCGGTGTAGATGTTCTGCCGGAGGGTCAGGAGGGAGAGGAGGCTGGATGAGTCCGGGTCCTCCACCACGATGACAGACGCGAACCGGAGGATACCGGTGACGATAGCTGCATCCTGCATCCCGGTTGCTGCTGCATCAAGGAAGACAGGGTACCCCAGGGCGGGGGTGGAACGGGTGATCGCCTGCTGCCGTATTGCGGTCGAAACGTTCTGGAACTGGTGGAGCGACGGGACGGCCGGATCGAGCACCAGGTTCTGCACTCCCCTGCCTTTGCAGCGCTCCACAAGGTCCGGCAACCGTCCGGGTTCTTTTGCCTTCACCACCAGGGGGCAGCCATAATCCTTTGCGAGTTTTCCCATTGTTTCATAGTTCTCTTCCGTGGCTGCAGCGATGAGGGGACGGAAGTGGCCGCAGACGGCCAGCCCCTGTTCCATCACGGCAGGATCGTCTGCCATGAGCACCTCGGGCAGGTCGGCAATTTCCTCGACTGCCTCGACTGCCCTGCGAAACGCTGCGGGATCATCGCTCTGGTGACGTATGGCGACCCCGCTCAGCCGAAGGTCGGTCCCCACCCGGACAATGACGAGATCCCTGACCCGGGTCACGACCTCCTGGATCCGTTCCCTGGTCCAGAGATCGGATACCGCCACCATCACCCCGGGTGGATGGTAGAACGTCTTTTCATGGCGGAACTGTACGAGTTCGTCCCCGATGGAGAAAGACCGCTCCCCCACCCCTACCTTCACCAGCCGTATGGGGGGCCGGGTGGAGCTGCCGAGGGTTTCCCGGGCCTGTTCGTCCAGGTAGGGGCAGCGGTCCACGTCGCCTTTGCCACTGGCCAGCTTCATGGCGAAGGTGAGACAGGTGGGATCACCGCACTCCTTGCAGTTCTTGCGGGGGAGGAGCTTGTAGATATCGAGTGCTTTCAGCGCCACGGTTTCACCTCCCTCCTGCCCCGCCCCAGAGGGCGTCGATGGCTTCACGGAGCAGGGGTACTGTCTGCGGGTGCCGGACACAGACGATGGATGCCCCGGCCAGGGCCGAAGAGAGCGCGGTGGAGAACTCCCAGGCCTGTGCCATCCGCTGGGAGATGCCAGGGTCCGCCTCCCGGACCTCCCGGACCGTCAGGGTATCGGGGGCTCCGCTGATCATGGGCATGGCGAGATCGGTATCTCCCTTCAGCGCCGAGGTGCGTATCCGCTCCATCACCGAGTACGAGTATTCAAAACCGTAACCGAGGGCTCCTGTATAGGGATCGATAACGATCCGGTCTGCAGGGACCCCGGTCTCCCTGAGCAGGATGTTCAGCTGTTTGGCAAGGTTGATGTCGATAGGCGACTGGGCGATCACCGCGTGGCCGTAAGCGAGGGCAGCTGCAGCAATGCTGCGGTAGCGTCCGGCTTCGGCTGTCCCGAGGAGGAGACGTTCTCCCTCGCCCGCCTCACCACAGGCGGCAAAGACCTCGCTGTCGATTGCCGGGTCGGTGCTCCCCTCGATGATGAGCGGAAGATCTGAGTGCTGCAGCACCTCCTCCACCGTGTGGCGGACTGCGGAAAAATCATGAAAATCGCGTCTCCGGGTGCTGGTGAGCACCAGGCGGAGAAGGTCGGGTTTCCATTGATCTCCGGCCTCCCTGGCCCACGCTCCCGGGTCCCTTGTCATATCCTTCAAAAATTCCCGGATGACCGGAGGCCAGAGGGCCGGGTCATCGCAGATTTCATACGCGACGAGCGGCCGGTGCCCTGAGGGGGGGGTGCCAAGAAAGGGAAGATCCCGTTCCCCGCCGATAGTATACGATACGCCCCTGCTGCCGCCCTCTGGCCGGGTGGCACCGAGGGTAACCGTTCCAATCTGTCCGGTCCATGAAGAGAGTGTCTGAAGTCCCATGCTAGTCACCTAAAGGAGCGGTTTCATCTCCAGTGCCGGGTGTTTTGCCACGGCCAGGAAATCTGCCAGTTCCTGGATGGACCCGGCCGTCGTCTCATCCGCTATTTTTTCGAACAGTTCCGGCATCCCTTCCTTCTGCAGTTTCTCACGGAGCCTGGGACCGATCTCCTCCTTCAGCACTGCCGGCATCCACACAAGTCTCCGGATACCTCCCTCCGCCTGGAGGAACCGGTCGCTCAAAATGAAGCCTTTCGAGATCCCGGCAAATCCTGGCGTCTGGGCGCCGCCACCTATGGTCCCTGCAAGGGTTGAAAAACTCATGCCGGCAGGGGTCTCTCCCTTGAACTCCCGGTTCACCACCAAAAATCCGTTCACCTCAGGGAGCATCACCACGATGCACTCGAAACAGCCGCAGCAGGTCATGGGGTACTCCATGACGCTGTACAGGGAGCAGCGATCCACCTCGCCATGGGAAGCCTTCTTGACAAAACGGTTCACCCCTTCGTACTCCCCGCGGATGGTGTCGATCTCCTTTCCCTTCTCCACCGGCTGGTTTGCGCCGGAGGGGGCAATCTCATAGGCGATCTTCCCATCCAGCCAGGAGATAGCCCCGCAGAGGGCGGGCCGCTCGGGGGTGATGATGCAGACGTGGTTGGGGGCAAATGTCTGGCACAGGGTGCAGGAGTAGTAGGTATCCACATCGGTGTCCCGCATTCCCCGGATACGGGAATCCCGCTCCTCGTACACCCGTTCTGCCTCCCCTTTGAGTTCCAGCACTTTCTTCTGATCGGTCACCAGCGTGACCTGCACGGCATCCAGGAGGTCGGGAAAGTCCATGCGAAACTTTGCGGCAAGGAGCCGGCCAAGGTGCTCGATCCGGACTCCCTTGGCAACCGCCTCCCGGGAGAGCCGGACCCAGATGATGTCACGCTGGGCTACATGCCAGGAGCCTTCACCGTAATTGACAAAGTTGTGTATCCTCCGTTCCAGGACCGGCTCATACTCCTTCTTCATGGTCTTCCCCGCCACTTCCACCAGGAGAGCGAGGGGATACGCCCCCCCCTGCTTCATCTCCTCAATCTCAGGCCCGATAACCCGAACAAGGCCATCCTGCACTTCGCTTTCCGGCCGGACCTGCAGGAGTTCAAATGCCGGGGACCGGCCTCCTCCGAACTCCACCTGCATCTCCTCTTTCCGGATGCTCTTTCCCTCAAACGCGGGGGAGCAGGCCATGGGGATGGGGATCGCGGTGACCGAGACTTTGATGCCCCGGAGTTCCATTCCCCGGCGAACGGCCTCTTCCGGAGCGACCGGGAGAAATGAACCGCCCTCGTAGCCGCCAAGGGTCAGGACAGGGATGCCAAGGAGCTGGAAGGCATCGATGAGCGCTACCTCCTCTTCAGAGAGGCCGGGGAAGAGGATGACCACAGCCCTGGCACGTTCCTTTGCGTACCCAAGCAGCCTTTCGGCATCCCCGGGAGTAACCCCGCCAAACATCATGGCTACCCGGGCGATGATATCCAGGAAGTGGATCGCCCGTGAAGGGGTTGACCCGAGCGGAATAAGGCGGTACTCACCCCCGACTTTCACCCCATCGTGTGCGAGTGACGAGACCACGTCACCGGCAAGGAAGGTAAGCATCAGCTTCTCCTGGAGTTCCCGGCAAATCCGTGCCGCAGTATCAGGAGTGTCGGGAGTTCCGCAGACCAGCGCAAGCCCCAGGATGCTCCCGTCTACCAGGGTGTATCCCAGCCGCCGCAGCTCAGCATCGGGGATAAACCCGGAATAGGGCGCGGCTTCTTTCCCCCCTTTGGCCGTGGCCGAGGCGGTGATGCACTCGCCTGCAACCAGGGGATTTTCTGCCGTCATGGCATACGCCTTTTGAGCGGCATCGCCGGAATGCACGGCCATTCCGGTCAGGGCGTAGGTGACCGGGAGGTGATACGCGGTCTCCTCATAGGAAAATTCTCCGGCTACCTGTCCGAGGGTCGCAGCCAGGCCTTTCTTCCCGCGTGCAACGGCTTCTTCAACTTGGATCATTGTGAGATTCCACCAGTCCTACCACTGGTATCACCCTCGGGTTGTAAATGAGTTTGCATAACGACAGTATAGGGAAGGCGACAGAATCACCCGGATTTCTCCGCGTGGCAAGGGACGCAGGGGAAAAAATGGCCTCCTCGCCGTTGTATGTGGGGAGGCTGACCTGCAATTGTTCTCCGGGCTGCCAGTTCTATCACTGCACCGCCACCAAGCGGGATCGGGGATCGCACACCACTCATCATGACCCTACATTCCAACCCCGGATGAAATGCTCATTACCTGCCGGGATCGGGGATCGCACACCACTCATCATGACCCTACATTCCAACCCCGGATGAAATGCTCATTACCTGCCGGGATCGGGGATCGCACGCCACTCGTCATGACCGCACATTGCAACCCCCCATACAACAACGCCCAGCGACGCTTCGAGGCAGGGCGGGCTACAACACTACAGAATCGGTCGAAGCATCAGTCCAGGAAAAGAAAAGGGCAGCAATGATCTCAAATATGACTATCTCCACCAGGGACCTTGTGAAAACAGCAGACGGAAGGGATGAGAGAGAGAAAAACCGCTGCAGGGGACGAATCCCCGTTTCATATGAGGCCGCAGTTCTTCATGAACCTGATGTGGAGTCGGGGGTCCTGCCCGAGCTCAGGGTGGAATGCGAGCGCCATGTGATGGTCCTGTTCAAGCGCAATAATTCCTTCAGGGATAGTCCCCAGGATCTTCGTCTCGGTGCCCGGGTTTTCTGCGACAGGCGCCCTGATAAACACCGCGTGGAACGGGCGGTCGAGCCCGGCGAGCGGGATGTCCGCTTCAAAAGACTCCCGCTGGCGCCCAAACGCATTCCTGGTCACGGCATAGTCCATCAGGCCCAGCGGGCGGATACGGGAATCATCGACTATTCGCGCCATCATCACCATGCCGGCGCATGTCGCAAAGATGCCGCCTTCAAATTTTACCAGCGGTTCAAATAAGCCGTTTTTATCGATAAGACGGGAGATCGTGGTCGATTCTCCGCCAGGGATGGCCAGGGCATCAAGGAGCGGGATTTCCCCCGGTTTCCTTACCGGGGTCACCACAACGGACGCTTCGCTTCCAAACGCACGCGCTGCATTCCTGAATGCATCGATATGCTCGCTCACATCACCCTGGAGTGCCAGGACGCCAATCCTAGCGCCCACGGTACTGGAGCACCTCGCCCTCTTTCAGGGTGTGCACATCGATGCCCCTCATGGGTTCGCCAAGACCTTTGCTGACCTGGGCGATGACAGCCGGATCGTCGAAGTGGTTCACCGCTTCCACAATTGCCCTCGCCATCTTCTCAGGGTTTGCAGAGAGGAAGATCCCGGAGCCGACAAATACCCCGTCTGCCCCCATCTGCATCATCAGCGCGGCATCGCACGGAGTCGCGATCCCGCCCGCAGAGAAGTTCACTACGGGGAGACGGCCGCGCCTGACGGTATCGAGGAGAAGGTCTGCCGGGGCTTCAAGATCCCGGGACCGGTCAACAATCTCCTGCGGCGTTCTCCCCTGGAGTGACCGGATCTCTCCAATGATGTTTCTCATGTGGCGGACGGCTTCTACCACATCCCCCGTCCCGGCCTCACCCTTCGTGCGGATCATGGCAGCACCCTCCTGTATTCTCCGGAGTGCCTCGCCAAGGTCCCTCGCTCCGCAGACAAAAGGAATGGAAAACTGTTTCTTGTCGACGTGGAACTGTTCATCGGCAGGGGTGAGTACCTCGCTCTCATCTATCATGTCCACACCGAGAGACTCAAGGACCTGGGCTTCCACCACATGGCCGATCCTCACCTTTGCCATGACCGGGATGGAGACGGTGTCCATGATCTCAAGGATGATTGCAGGGTCTGCCATCCGGGCTACTCCGCCTGCTTTCCTGATGTCTGCGGGGACCCGCTCAAGCGCCATCACTGCAACCGCACCTGATTGCTCTGCGATAGCAGCCTGGCTGGCGTTGACCACATCCATGATCACTCCTCCCTTCTGCATGGAGGCAAAGCCGCGCTTCAGGAGCTCGGTGCCGTGTCTCAGCTCCTCGAGTTTCATATGCCTTTAGATATTATTCCTGAACCCAATAAAATGAGTACCATAGTCACCAGTGCAGCAAATGCAATGGTCACCGCCCGGACCGCCGCGACGATCTCCGGGCCCGCTTCCTCTAGGGACCTCTCACCTGTTCCCATGCGGTATATCCCGGGTTTTTCAAACCGGACCCCTACTCCGGATGCAATGATGGACATGGGGATGCCGCCATTGATGCCGGGTCGTTTTTTCCGATCCCGCTGGAACCCCCCCCAGGCCTCCGGGAATCTCCCCTTCACCGCGAAGTAGAGGAGGAGCAAGCCGCCGGTGATACGGGCCGGGATGAGATTCAGGAGATCATCCATGCGTGCAGCACACCAGCCGAGGTCTTTCCGTTCATCCTTGTACCCGAGCATAGCGTCCATGGTGTTGGCCGCCCTGAAAGCCGCTGCTCCCGGGAGGCCGAATATGCCGAAATAAAAGAGGGGGGATATGATGCTGTCCACGAGGTTCTCGGACATGGATTCATACGCAGCGGATCGCACCTGTTCGCCGGAAAGGGTTTCGGTGCCCCTGCTCACCATGAGCGCAGCCTGTCTCCTCCCTTCACCCACGTCCCGTGCAAGTGCCTGCGTGACCGATGCAGTATGTTCTTCCAGCGATCGCCAGGCAAGGCAGAACTTGAGGAGAAACGGCCCGGCAACCAGGAGGATATACCAGGGGAGGAGCCATGCGCAAAGGAAAAACGGGAGGACAAACAGGAGGACGGTCACCAGCCACATCCCGACTCCTGCCACCTTCTGGATCCAGGCCGGCCAGATAGACGGTCGTCCCCACCACCCGATAAACGACCCGATGAGGGCAACAGGATGATACCTGCTTTCCGGGTCCCCGATGAGCCGGTCGGCAAGGAGGGAGAGAGGAAGGATAAGTGCATTCAGGGGAATCATGGAGCACACCGGGTACGTTCACCCACATTTTTTTGATAGTCGACGCATTCCCAGGTTTTCGGGGTTGGATCTCACGGTGCCCGGGTCTTTCGCAGGACCCTGGCGGTCCCCAGGAGCACGGGATACGGTTTTTCGTGGGTATTTACTTTTTCCTGGGTATTTTCTACAAGAGTATCGGAAGGCATCTATTTGCATATTATGGAGTACGGTGAAAAATGCGTGGGGGGAGGGGACGGTTATTGGACTGGCGTTCTGGGGAGGAGGTCCGGGATCCCGTCCTCGATAGGGTAACTGACGTTGCACGAAGGACAGTGGAGTGTCCCTTTGTCAATCTCTTTCTCATCCTCCGTATCAACGGCCAGCGCAAGATCGCCCTTGCATACCGGGCAGCAGAGAATCGGGAGGAGGGATCGCTTCATACCTCGTCCCTGATATCGATGATATGGGCCACATCCGGGCCTGTGGAGATGAGGGTGACCGGGGCGCCGATATCCTCTTCTGCTTTTTCAAGAAACGCGAGGGCCTTTTTGCTCAGATTATCATAGTCGGTGATGCCGAAGCAGAGGGGATCGACCCGGTCTATCCCGGTAATGGCGGCCTGGGTGCACCCATTGATCATTGCAGAATACCGGGCCATCTCCCCGTCCCATTCTCCGATGCGGCGCTGCCGGTGCGTGACGGTCCCAAACTCCTGGATACCGAGGTGATCGGAGACCTCCCGGGCCATTTCTGTCGAGAACGGGCCTTCACCCACACGGGTAGGGTAGGCTTTGAAGACCACGATCACGTCATCGATCCGGGTCGGCCCGACACCGTTGTCTGCCGCGATCTGCGAGGCAGACGTGTCTTTGCTGGTGACAAAGGGATAGGTCCCGTAATAGAGCGAGATGCCAAACCCCTGTGTTCCTTCAAGGAGCACACTCTCTCCCATGTCAAGCGCGGCATTGATCTCTGCAGGAGCATCGATGAGGTATTTCGCGAGCTCGGGAAAGTCCTTCGCCTGGCGGGCAACTCGCATGACACGGTCCGCATTTGCAGGACCGCAACCACTCCCCGTGCTCCCGATCGTCTTGGCCAGGTGTTCACTTGAGCGGTCGCGCTCTATGTGCTGTTCCTCGATAACCGCACACCGGTAATCCACAAAGGTGCGGTCCTGTACATCGAGGAGTTCCACCTCCTGCTTGAGGACCCGTGGATCCACGAGCACCCCTGTGCCGATAAAAAGGCGGGCGTCCGGATACACAAACCCGGAGGGAACCATGCGCACTCCATACTCCTTGTCGCCCATAGTGACCGTGTGCCCTGCGTTCGGGCCGACACCGCCCCGTGAGATGATGGTGGGATGGTCCGCGTATGCGACATGGGCCACCACCTTCCCTTTCCCCTCGTCCCCGAAAAATCCGCCGACGATAATAGTACAACTCATTGTCGAACCATCAAGTATAGGGAGGCCGGTGCCATAAAACTATTACTCACCCGCCGGAAGACTGCATTCTCTCAGAATCCTTTTGGAAGAATCCTTTCCAAGGGTCTGGCCACATAGTACCAGACAGAGACGGGATGTAAGAGCGTGAGACGCAGAAAAATGAAGAGGCTGCCCCCTCCAGATTGGTTGGGGCGCTACCAGCATCCGTCAGTCAGGTACCAGGGGAGATGGCTGCAGTTCAGCCGGGGTTGGAGGCGATAAAATGCTCCATGCGCCTGATCGCTTCTGAAAGATCCTTTCGTGATACCGCATAGGCACACCTGAGATGGTTCTTTCCACCCTGCCCGAGGACACTCCCGGGGACGACCGCGACATGCTCCTCTTTGAGCAGCCGTTCTGCAAATTCCAGGTCGGAGAACCCGGTCTTTTCAACCGAAGGGAATGCATAGAACGCCCCTTCCGGGAGGTGACAGGGGAGCCCGATCCGGTTCAGACCCTCCACGAACAGGTTTCTCCTCACCCTGTACTCCTGGACCATCCGGTTCTTCTCCTCTTCTCCACGGCGCAGGCCTTCCAGTGCGGCAACCTGGCCCATCGCGGGGGCGCAGAGCATGACATACTGGTGGATCTTGAGCGCAGCATCGCAGATCTCCCGTGGCGCACAGAGATACCCGATCCTCCAGCCGGTCATGGCATATGCTTTTGAAAAACCGTTCAGAAGGATGGTCCGCTCCTGCAACCCTTCGATTGCCGCTGCTGATGCATGGGTCCCGCTATAGGTCAGCTCCGAGTATACCTCATCGCTGATGAGGAGCAGGTCATGGTCGATAACGACATCGGCGACTGCCTTGAGGTCGTCCCGCCTCATGACGGCGCCGGTAGGATTGTTCGGGAAGTTGATGATGAGCGCTTTGGTCTTCGGGGAGACCGCATCCATCAGGAGGTCGGCTTTGAGTCTGAACTGATCTTTTTCCAGGCACTCCACGGGCACCGGCACTCCGCCGGCAAGCGTGACGCAGGGGGAGTAAGAGACATAGCTCGGTTCTGCGATAATGATCTCGTCACCAGGATCAGTGACAGCGCGGATAGCGATATCAAGCCCCTCCGATACACCGGTCGTGATCACCATCTCGGAATCGGGGTTGTAGCTGACCCCGTAATGGCTCAAAAGCCAGCGCGAGACCGCATCACGCAACGGCTGGATCCCGCGGTTCGGCGTATACGAGGTCCCACCCTGTTCGATGGAGTAGATGCTTGCCTCGCAGAGGTTCCACGGCGTGGAAAAGTCCGGCTCCCCGACACCGAGCGAGATCACCTCCTCCATGGTAAGGGCGAGGTCAAAGAATTTCCTGATTCCCGATGGCGGAATAACCCGTGCCCGCCGGGATATAAAGTCCCTCATGCACCACCTCTCACAGCGAGTAGGGTATCCGTTCCCCGGCCTCTTTTTCGCAGAAATCCTGGCCGTTCTCCTTGTAGGTCTTCATGATGATATGGGTGGCGGTCTCCCGTATCCGGTCCATCGGCGCTATGTATTCGGATACGAACCGTGCAACGTCCTGCATGGTCTTTCCCGTGACATGCAGCTGAAGATCGTACACTCCCGTAACGAGCCGGAGGGATTTTACTTCCCGGAATTTTACAAGGCGAGCGGCGATACGGTCATAGCCGTAGTCGCGTTCTGGGTTCACCTTCAGTTCGATGATGGCGGAGACCCCCCCGTTTGCTGCCCGCTCCCAGTCAATGATGGTGGTATAGCTCCTGATGATCTTTGCTTCTTCAAGTGCAGCAATGCGGCATTGTACCTCTTCTCCGGTAAGTTCGGTCATGACTGCCAGTTCTTCGGAAGACTGGTTGCTGTTCTCCTCAAGAAGCCGCAGGAGGAGGAGGTCTTTTTCATCCATTTATGATCTCACCTGAACAGGGTCTTCACCCAGGCAGCATCCATCCGGTCGAGCCCATGGGCACTCAGACGGGGATCGCTCAGAATGACGTCCTGTATTTTATGATTATTGGAGTCAAACCACATCTCTTTTGTCCTCCCGTACCTTCCACGGCTGACAACTCTCGTATTGATGACGCCCAGCATGTTGAGTTCAGAGATGAGATCGGTGATTCTCCTGTGCGTAAGGATATCAAGGTCCATGACCGGGGCAATCTCCTTGTAGATCCTGCTCACTTCACCGCTGGTGAAGATGTTCTGGCCCATCTGGTCGATGAGCAGCATGGAATAGAGCACAACCTTGCTCTGGGTAGGGAGGGTTGCAATACACTCCACCATGCTGTCCGTCTCAAGCTTGGCCTGCGCGATCTTGACGTGCTTCTCTGCCACGTGCTCTGCCTCGTCCCGATCGGCAATCTCACCGGATACGCGGAGCAGGTCGAGCGCCCTGCGGGCATCACCATGCTCCTGGGCTGCCAGCGCTGCACAGAGCGGGATGACGCCTTCATCAAGCGCTCCTTCGATAAACGCAATCTCGGCACGCTGGCTGAGAATATCACACAGCTGAGGGGCATTATAGGGAGGGAATACCAGTTCTTCCTCAGAGAGAGAGGAGAGGACCCGTGGGTCGAGAAAATCCTTGAAACTTAGGTCATTTGATATCCCTATCATGCTCACCTTCGACTTTTTGAGATCGGCATTGATCCGCGTCAGGTTGTACAGCGTCTCATCGCCGCTCTTTTTCACCAGTTTATCGATCTCGTCCAGCACGATAACGAGCACGCCCCCGGTCGCCTCAAGCTGGTTTTTGAGCTCCTGGTACACCTGGTCCGTTGGCCAGCCGGTCATGGGGATGATAGACCGGACTTTATCGCTCGAGATCTCATCGTCTCCCGACAGGCTCTTTGAGATCTGCGCAAGAACCCGGTACTGAGTGTCGATGACTTCACAATTCAGGTGGACAACCCGGCAGTTGGTACCCATGTGAGTACTCGCGTCCTCGAGCTCTGTCCCAACGTAGCGGACAACCGCGGTCTTGCCGGTGCCCGTCTTCCCATAAATAAGAATATTTGAGGGGGTCTCATTTTTCAGGGAGGGTGCCAGGATAGAGGCGACCTGATCGATCTGGACTCGCCGGTGGGGAAGTATCTGGGGACGATATGAATGTCGCAGCACTTCCCTGTTTTTAAATATGTTATTCCCTGAAAGATATTTTTTGAACAGTCCTACAGATTCAGGTGTATCTGGCACGGCTTAACCCCTCGGGTTTGATCGTTTTGGTATCCTATGGTAAAAACCTGCTTATTTGGAGACCTTATAAACCCCTTTACTTCCACTCCATAAGGCGCAAAATTTGCTTATTTTTTGAAAATTTGATGATATTGCAATTTTATTTTTGATGGGAAATTCCAACCTTTCCATAAGAACCCAGGAATATAGCTGAGGGCCCTACCCTATCATTTCCACTGGAACCTGGATTAATGATACAGGATAGAGATCCGGTATCTTAAAAGAAAAATGATATCATTTGGTAATTCTCTTCCTCATATTATAAAAACATTATGAAATGTATTTTGAAAAGAAAAAAAGTGGAAAATTGGGACGAAAACTCCAGTTTTTGTGCCTCGACCTTGATTTACAAGGACGAGCAGGTGAACCTCCTCGAGTCTCTAATCGGTTGAAGGAGGAGACCATCACAGATTTTTCAGGAATAATAAACGATTTTCTCAGTGATGGATTACGATGGTTCACAACAATGGCAACCAAAAAAATGGCTCATCCCTGATGTGAGAGAGAATAATATCTCTTTGAATCGTTGCAACACAGGAACAGGATTCGTCATTTCATCACAATATTTTCACTCCGAATATTCAGGTACTGGATAATTTAATCACTGCTAATCAGGTGAATATTCGTGAACAAACTGATTATCGCAGGCCCTTTTGAAAAAGAGTAGTTCAAGGTCTGATTCTCTCACCTCTTAGTTCTCTCACCTCTTAGATCTCCACTTTTTCACTGGTATAGTCAGCTCAGAAGGAGAGTGATACTCCCTGAAGAAGAGAGGAGACTCTCCCCCTCATCCACGAAACCAGAATCCTTCCCGGCTAAGAAATAGCACTATTCTCCGTGAAGTCGATCGTCCGATTCACTGAGGATCTCATCTCAGACCCTTCCCCTCCCTTCCCTTCCCGAGTGTGGCTCCCCCGAAAGTTCCAGTGGAAAGAAAGGGGTAGGGTGAATCTCCGTCTGTCTCTTTTTCAATAGAGGAAAAATGACGCTCTTTTCGAGACAACGCGCCAAATATGAGATTGAAAAGCACGGGATTGACCATTGCGATCGTGCAATCTCTTCGCTCTGTGCGATCATTTCACTCTGGATTGCAATGAAGGAACTACCCTCCGACAGACTTTCGGCATTCATTTTTTGAAGAACACTCTTTTTCCCCATCAGGCCCCATCAATCTGACACCCGTGTCTCTATTATTACCCTACATGCACAACATTCCTCTCAATGAACCCAGAACACGTGAAAGCCCGCTCCATCAGGGGAGCCGTGATAACGGTTTCAACGTCCCGCACGAAGGAGACAGACAAGAGCGGGCAGACGGTTATTCACCTGATGGAGGATGCCGGGATCGGGATCTCACATTATGCAATCGTCCCCGACGAAATACACGCAATCCGGAATGAATTTATGAAAGCCCTTGATTGTTCCGATTGCGTGGTCCTCAGTGGCGGGACCGGCCTGACCCACGATGACTGCACGATTGAAGCGGTCGGCCCCCTCCTCGATAAAAAGATAGAGGGATTCGGGGAACTCTTCCGCATGCTGAGCTTCCAGGAGATCGGAAGTGCTGCGATGCTCTCACGAGCGATCGCCGGGATTTCAGGCGGCAAGGCAATCTTCTGCATCCCCGGGTCCACGGGATCGGTAACCCTGGCAACAAGCGCCCTTATCATCCCCGAAATAACGCACATACTCACGCATGCGAACAAGTGATAGACATTCCGGGAGAAGACGCCCCTGGGTGCTTCCCGGTAAGGAAAGTACAGGGTAACTCTGACTACGGATAGGAGCTCACCATGACGCAGGGAAAAGACGGAAGACCAGGATTTTTATTGAGCGTGAAGAGAAGCATCATGCAGAATTCGGATGTGCCCGCGTGAAGCCTGCTCCGTGTGCAATCCACCAGTTCCGGCTGCATATCAGCGACCTGGATGAGGTGCTCACCTACCTGCGAAACCTCGGAGAATGCAACAGTGTGCATATCATCCTCTTTGATGCGGACCGGATGGCCGGCCGGGCGCATGTTGAGGCAGCAGTTGCACACGCCTTCCGGGCATTCAGGGAGGGCCACCCCGTTTCCAACAGTGTGGAGATGGAATCCCTCCTCTATGCTGCAGGATCACGACAATGCCAGCAGGGGAAAGGGTTTGGCGTGCACCTGGGTGAAAACAGGGTATATCTCTGCATCTGCCCCGGGAACAAACGGGTTCAGAGCGCCCTTGAGCAGGCGGGGAGGGATTGTGACGAGGAAGACTGGGAACCTTTTTCAGAGGAGAAACAGGCCCTGCTCATGGAGCTTTTCGGAATAACAGTCGATGAGCTTGGAGTGGTAGGGAGCAACCGGTTGCAGGACCTTGTGCTGGAGAGAGTGGCGCTTCTGGAAGTGTACCGGTAATAATT
>CAZRAQ010000005.1:0-63557 GCA_964598015.1 uncultured Methanoregula sp.
TGGAAGCAGTGGTCCGGTCTTCTGTCGCTGCACTCCAGGCCCGGCCGGATGTCGATGAGAGGAAGATCGGGCTTACCGGGTTCTGTGCAGGAGGGAGATACACGATGCTCTTCCTGCCGCAGGTGACGGAATTGAAAGCAGGGGTTGCATTTTACGGCTTCCCCTACTCACGAGGCAACACCAACAATACAACTCCTGCTGAACATATTGGAGAACTCGAAGACCCTCTGCTCATGATCCATGGATCCGCAGATGCACCGAGTCCGATCGACGGCATCTACAACTACTCGAAGGAGCTGGATGCTACAGGGAAGTACTACGAGCTGAAGGTGTATCAGGCCAAACCCCATGGATTCATGATCGTGAACGGCTCCCTTGCAACCGACAGTGCTGCAAACGACGCATATAGCCAGATGATCAGTTTCTTCCGGAGGATGCTGGTATAATTCCTGGGCCAACCAGGGGTCACATGACCCCCCGGTAATAGGCGAGGCGGGCTGCATACGGGCGTGCCGCCTCCACCATCCGGGCCTGCGCCTCCTCTTCACCTCGTGCTCTCTAAAATAAATGCGGGAGGGCCGATAAGCACGATCAGGATGGTTCAGAGGAAAATGGCCATCCAGCGCATCCGGCCGGCGAGATAATGCCAGGCAAGGCAGGCAATAAACCAAAAAACAATCTCGAATGATGAATTCCGGAAATGAGCGCTCTGATAGTATGAAAAAGAGAAAAAGGGGAGAGTGCTAGTACACCATCATCGGTTAATATTCACCACTTTTGCCGGGGGGAAGCCGTTGAAATAGGTCGATGACGCGATCGAATAGGCACCGATGTTTTCCGAGAAGACCAGGTCGCCGATCTCAAGGTCCGGGAGCTCTGCAGAGAGGGTAATGGTGTCAAACGAGTCACAGGTCGGCCCGAATACCGCAGATATCCGGCGTTCTCCCGCCTTGAACGGGAGGACCGGGTAGGTGCAGTGATCGAAGATCTGCCCGGAATAGGTGTGGTATACCCCGTCATTGATGTAATAGCATGGCTTTCCATCGCGGACTGCCTTTCCGACCACCTTTGCCACCAGCGTGCAGGCGTTTGCAACGAGGAACCTCCCCGGCTCGGCAAGGATTTGGATGTCGGAGGGGAAGAGCCGCTTGATCTCGTTGTTCAGCTTCTTTGCCAGCGTCTTCAACGACTTGACCCCCGGATGGTATTTTACCGGGACCCCTCCGCCGATATCAAGGATCCTGATCTTCCGGTCCAGCCGCGTCTCTGCCTCGTCGATGATATTGGCAGAGAGCTGGAGCGCCTGCATGTAATTCTCAAAATTGGTACACTGGCTGCCGACATGGAAACTCAACCCCTCGACGACCAGGTCCATCCCGAACGCCTCGGCGATCAGGTCCACCGCTTCTCCAGGGTCAGCCCCGAACTTCGAGGAGAGCTCTACCATCGAGCCGGTATTCGGCACCCGGAGCCTGAGCACGAGGCCGGCATGCGGGGCGTGCTCCCGTATCTTTTTCAGCTCCTCGCGGTTGTCGAACGTGACCAGCGGTTTATACTGGTCAAGGGTCCGGAGTGTCTCGATTGGTTTGATCGTATTGGCATAGATGATCTTGTCCCAGATCCAGTCCTGCCGCTCTGCATCAGGCATACCCCTGATATTCTCATAGACGATCATGAATTCGGGGAGGGACGCGACATCGAAGCTGCACCCCATGTCAAAGAGGGTCTTTACGATCTCAGGTGTCGAGTTTGCCTTGACCGCGAAGTACACCTGGACGTTTGGCATATACTGCTTGAATTCCCGATAATTCTGACGTATCTTCTCATGGTCGATGATAAAGATCGGGGTGCCATGTTCCCGTGCCAGTTCCTGCAGCATCTTCTTCCGTGCCCGGTTTATAGGCGGACTGTCGTCACATTTTTCCTTTTTCATGCCCTGTTCCCTTTCTCTCTCGTAGTTGCGTACATGAGTGATTCATTGCACGAATAAGAAGTTTTTGAATTGAGCAACGTTCACTGGGAGTTGCCAGGCCTGGAAGGATACTGCCCTTAAGGAGATACTTGCTGTTCAGCCGGGAATGGATGAATCGGTTATCGCAACAGGAACAATTGCCTCCTCGGTTTGAATTTATGGGGGAGAATTCTGTATTTTTTGCCCGATGTACAAATCAGAGCGCTTCACGAAAATTATGATCTTAAATAAATTTCAATTATAGCAGAGGAGGAAAATGATTTTATAGCGGAAATTCGGCTCATCATTCAGTGTTTTAGTGCACTGGCATTTGTACTTTGTTTAATTTCTCCGGTTACGGCTGAATCATTCTCGATAACAGCGGATAGCACTACGATGACCCTGACTACAATGACAGTTCCCTATTATGATTCAGCAATTTTACCACCCGCTGCAAATTTTACCGCCAACGCCACAGCAGGAAATGCTCCTTTCCTGGTCCAGTTTAATGACACCTCCAGTGATAATGTAACCATCTATGCATGGGACTTTGGAGACTGTACCAACTCTACTGAACAGAACCCAGTCCATAGTTACACAAATCCCTGAATGTACACCGTCAACTTAACCGTCATCGGGCCGGGGGGAAATGACAGCAAGGTCAGGACAGATTATATTGCTGTGACAGAAAAACCATATGTGAGCCGCATTCCTTCAATCCCATTCCTGTATGGAAACCGAATCTCACCCATTTACCCGGACGATGGGAACAGGATTTCACCCATTTACCCGGATGATGGGAACCGGACTTCACCCATTTACCCGGATGATGGGAACAGAACCTCGCCTTTGACAGCCCTTACATTCATAAATTCAATTCTCCAAAAATGGGTGGATTAGACTTATCCCAATTTTTAACCTGAAAAACTGATATATTGGGTAACTTGATGTATTTGTCCCTCACGAAAGATTTTCTGACCTGGAATTCCAGTACTATTGTTCAAAAATCACCATTGATCTATGACCATGACTCCGGATCAGGACTGCCTCCAGTGCGGACGTTGCTGCGAACGGTGGGGATGGGGCCAGAAAGGGATCAATGAGGACCTCGTACCATGGCTTGAAACCAGGCGCCTGGATATCCTGCAGCACGTCACCATCTGGTTCAGCGATGGGAGGAAGGTCAGTGGGTCTGCCCTCTCGATCGATGACCTGTCCCGGATCTCCCGGATCCGCTACTGGCAGGACCCTGATGGGACGGAATTGAGGAGATGCCCCTTTTTCTGGAGATCGGGCGATGGGAGATCCTGGTGCAGGATACATGATGTCAAGCCACGGGTGTGCCGCGAATTCACCCCCTGGAACTGGAAGAACCTTGACTACTATGGAAGCTGCCCGGCATGCAGGGACAAAGCGCCGTAAGGCAAAGCTGAATTGGTAAAAAAAAGTGCAGGTATCACTTTCCAGATCCCGCAATACGACGAACCTGCGGCCGAACGCGCAATGATCTTTATAAAAAGGCCTACTCACGGTTTTATGTGGGGAGACTGGATCGAGATTGTTCTCTGAGACACCAATCCAATCACTAAAACCCCCACCTGGGCGTCCTTTTTGGGTCAGCGGCGTGTATCGCAGGCGGGGGTGGCGGTGCGGTCAGCCTCCAAAAAATGTATCCGGTTCATCACTCTTATCCACACCAGAGAGGGGAGAGCAAAAAAAGGAATTATCTCCTGACAGCTCCTGCAACAAGCCCGCCAATGAATGCAAAGAGTGCAAGATACAGGGTAATCGTGATGAAAAGGAGATAGCCGGTACCTACCTGGGAAATATATCCGGCTATTGGAGGAGAGAACATGCTTGCAAGGATGACAAACGCGATGACAACCGTCGCGATAACGCCGGCAACCAATCCTGCTTTCCCGGCATTCATGACACCCCCTTTTGCAATAAACCCGGCGACGAATCCGCCGATGAGAGGGCCAAGGAAAGGGATCATCAGATCGATAATGATGATGATGGCCGCCCCTACTCCCGCCCCCAGCCAGAAATTGTTCTTCGCATCTGCCATATCGGTTTTCACCTGAAGAGTAAATAGCACAAAGTCTGATTTAAAGATAGAGTACGATCCGGTTTTATCTGGTTCGGTTCATCGTGATTCATTGAACGGGATAACGATCATGAAATGAAAGACGGATTGTTTCTCATGTAAATCCCTGGCAGAAATAATATGAGAGATTTTCATTCGTCATCGCTTATCCACTGGGGAGTCCTCTCATCGTCACCATGGCCCTCTTTATCCTAATTATCGACACCACAATCATGAACCTCTCCATCAACGCCCTGGTGGAGGACCTGGGTACAACAGTGTCTCCACCATCCACTCGACAATTGTCATATATACCCTCGTGAAGGCATCTTTCATGCTGATTGTTGCAAAGCTCCAGTATACCCTCGGCCGGAAGAGGGCTCTCATGATCCATCGGCCTCTCCCTTGGGCTGGTCACTGGTGTCGGACCAGGAATCAATCCAGAGAATAATCCCTCTAATCAGGCCCAGTGGCTGACGGGGATGACTGATGCAGCGGTAAACCAAGGGAGGGGGCATCCGTTTTATGCCATGCTTCTGATCGTCATCTGCATGTTCATCGCCGCAGTCTTCATCTGGAAGACAGGGAAGATCGTGTGAGGGGGGCAATGTAACTTTCAGTACATCATTTTTTCCAGCAGCAAGTGGCACAACTTCATTAGCAAGGCTCGTAAAAATTAAGAAAGGAAATATCCTTTTACGAAGAGTTGAAATATCTGATACTATCCCTTTCAGAATAAAACATTCATTTCGATAAGACGGTATTAACCATGTCCACCATCATTATTGTCGATGATGAGCCAAGTATCGTTGAGTTGCTCAGTGTGATGCTTGAGCGGCAGGGTCATCATGCTATTCCGGCTGAAAGCGGAGAGAAATGCATTGAGATCCTGCGTGCACTCAATCCGGATCTCATTCTCCTTGATGTCAGGATGCCGGGAATGAACGGATGGGAAACACTGAAACAAATCAAATCAAATCCTCTCACAAAATCAATTCCTGTCATTATGGTAACAGGAGATCAGCTTACTCCGGAAGAGACAACAAAATATGGTCACCTTATTGAAGATTATATCCAGAAGCCCTTCACGAGAAAAGAATTCGCCGGACACGTGGACACGGTATTACGCAGGCCGGAAGAATTGAATAAAAAAATTGAACATGCGCGACAAAGCGGTGCTGATGAACGGACCATCGCAGAGATAAGGCGGCTTACCCATGAAATGGAGATATCAGAGAATCTCCTGAGGGTTCTCTTAAGAGGAAACAAACCTTCTGATACTACATCAGAATCCCAGGATCCTATCCGGCAGTTTTCACGTAATGTGGAAATACAGAGACGATCGATTGAGAACATGGTTGCCGATCCCAGTACCCGGTCCGTTCCCATGACATTCATCAGTTCCAGGAGTGCTGATTACGAATATGCTCGAATACTGAACGGATTTCTCAGGGAACACAGTATTCCCACATTTTTCTCTGATGAATCGATCGATGCCATCGGCCAGGCTAACTATCGGAAGATTATCGATAATATGCTCGAGAAGGCAGGTCACCTGGTCGTGATCACCAGTAGCCCAGAACACGTAAAAGAAGGCTGGGTGGAGTATGAATGGGGATGTTTCGTGAACCTGCAGCGATCCGGGAGGAAAAAAGATGGGAACCTGGTTGTCATGACCATCGGAGATCTCAACCCTGCCGAGCTTCCGTTGAGCCTTGCCTACAACCAGATTATCCCCTTCGGTGAGAAGAGCCTTGAAAAAATCCTCCATTACCTTTCATAATTCGTTTATAACACACATACTTTACAGTTTTACCATTCATGGTGCATTTACAGAACTGATGAAGGGATATCATGGCAAGGAAACTTTAAGAGAGTGATATCTGGTATTTTGATACCGCCAGGTTGATACCACAGGGATTCATGAACATTTTCTGAAGCATGCCATCTCTCTACCAGTACATCTGTGATCGGTGCAGTTTCAATTTTCCCGGCGGTTGGGGCTGCGATATGTATGCACAGGATGATGCTGGCATCAGGTGGGGGTGTCGTCATCCACTCGAATGTCTCGAAATCAGGAAAATTTTTAGGAACGATGCCCCAGAAGAGCTGATCCAGGCACGAACAGGAATCACCACATATAGTGTATGCCTTGCCTGTATTACCCAGTTCGACCTCGATATTGGAGGAGACCCGATATAATCCCCTTCATGAAGATCGGAACATGTGAAGACTATCTTTGAATGTATTGACTCGCCCTGCCCGGACCGCAACTAAGGGACAATCCGTAGAACCGTTGGCAAGATGATGGTTGGATACTCTCACCATGATGAACCAGAGACTTCGGTTCATCAGATTTTTCACAGCAGATATTTCGCCATTAGCCGAATTAGGCCCATAGTTTTATATCCATCAATATTGTATTAAACTGTTGGTTATTCAACAAATAGGGAGATGAGATTATGTTCAATCCAGCATGGTATGCTAATTCCCGCATCGGGGGTATTGCTGTCCTCGAATTCTTTATTTTTGATGATTCGGTCCGAAGATTCGTGCCCCTTCGCACCACGCATCTTTCAGGTTCCATTCTTGGACCTTTTGCAGACTTCACCCTCACCCATACCTTCCGCTTCTCCCATGATCAATACCCCCATACCATCGAGGCTCTCTACCGGTTCCCCCTGCCGGGAGATGCTGCGGTTACCGGGGTAACCGTTACCTTCGGACAGATCGTGATCACGGCAACGCTGAAACCCCGGGTCACCGCAGAAAAGGAGTATGAGGATGCCAAAAAATCTGGGAAAGCCGCAGCGCTCCTGACCCGGGAATCCACCAATGTCTTCACGCTCCGGATAGCAGGGATCGCTCCTGATGAAGATGTGATGATCAGGACAAACTACGTGCAGACCGGAGAGCCGGAAGGTATCGGGTTTTCCTACCGCATTCCCCTCACCACACCACCCCGGTATGTCCGGGGCGATGAACAGATCTCCCGTTCACTCCAGGCACAGCCCCTGGCGGTCCTCCGGGACCCGGGCTACCGGTTCAGCTTGGAGATTACTGTAGCGGGAAAGGGTACCCTCTCAAGTTCCTCTCATCCCCTCATCAAAATGGATGATGGGTATCTTCTCGCACGGGGGGAAGTACTGCCCGATCAGGACTGTGTCCTGAATTGGATGCCGGTGCAGGAAAAGGAGAGACCTTCACTCCAGATCTATTCTGATGACACGATGCATCCCCATTTTCTGGCCCTGATCACACCCCCGGAACAGGAAAAGAGACGCTATCCCCGTGAATTAATTTTTCTCGTTGACCATTCCGGTTCCATGGAGGGACTGAAGTGGACAGCAGCAAACCGGGCAGTGGAAAACCTCATTAGAAGCCTCCATCCGGATGACTTCTTCAATCTCTGTCTCTTTGAATCGAACTCCCACTGGCTCTGGAAAGAGCCTCTCCCGGCATCTCATTCAGGAATCGGAAAGGCCATTCAATTCCTTGCCGACCGCAGATCTGGAGGGACTGAACTGGGAGTTGCCCTTGAGCAGGCACTCGGCCAGTTACGAACAGAAGGAGACATCTCTCGCCATGTCGTGATCATCACCGATGCCCAGGTCACCGACCAGGGACGGATTCTCCAGCTGGTGAAAACCGAGCGGGAGCAGAGCAATAAACGGCGGGTCAGCATGCTCTGCATCGATTCAGCACCAAATGCCGCTCTTGCCAGCCTTATTGCCCGGTACGGGAGAGGGATTGTCCGCTTTCTCACCAGTTCACCCGATGAGGATGATATCAATGCAGCACTTGATGACCTGATTTTGCTATGGAATGCACCCCTCGCAATCGATCTTACCCTGACCGTCAACCGGGATCAGGTGGTTGTCCCTGACCGGACCATAGTTGAGAGGAAGGAAGGATCATCAATCATCGATCTTGGTGATCTCGTCCCCGGAACGAGTGTATGGATCTATGGCAGGTGCGCTGATGGCCCGTCACCCTGCACTTTCATGCTTTCCGGTTCAGGGGGGAGTATTCGTGCCGATGCTGAGGGAAAGCATCCCCCTGTCCGTTTCCTTTACGGGGCAAACGTCGTTGCCTCTCTCGATTTCATTATGAATTCGGCCGTTTCATCCGGAGAGATCACCGAAGAGCTCAAAATACTCGGTTACGAGCTTCCCCGGGGCAGCCAGGCAAGGAAGCCGGTATACCATGAGAATGTCGTGAAAGAATCCCGGGAAGCGATCAAGGGCCTCCTTATCCAGGAGTCCCTTTCCTATGGAATCGCTTCAACGGAGACAGCATTCATATCTGTGAGGCGGGATGCAGACCGGGTTGTGGAGGAATCGGTGATCGTCGCCAATGCTCTTCCTGTAGGATGGTCAGATAATTTCGTCAGGTCGAGCGGACCGATGTCATTGATCATGCAACCGGATGGAACACTCAAAAGGAACAATAGAAAAGCCCGCGATCTTGCTTCCGGGGGAGCATTGCTTGAATGGGGGGGATGTGGGGCAGGATACCGACATTCAATCCCAAAGGACACCGTAAAACCGATCAAAAGCGAGGGCGATGCCTATATCCTCCCTCCCAAAGGAACATCCGGGCCCAGTCTCATCACTATTACCCTCTTCAAGGGAAGACCGCTATTCTCCCATGGAGAAGCGGTGCTCTTTGATTCCGATAGAAAAGGGATGCAGAATGTGATTCCGCGTGGATTCCATATAAAGAAATTAATCTTCTCGTGCATGGAAACCAGGCCTGAATTCATGTATCTTCGCCTGATGCTCTTTATCAGCGACATGGTCAGACATGTGATCGAGATTCCGCTCTCCGAACTCAAAGCAAGAGGTGGAGAGATAGAGGTCTATGCCACCAGGAAACACGCGGCAGTCATCAGGCTCCTTCTGATGGATCTCTCTGAGACGCATACCCTTTCGTTGCCGGAAATGACCGTGAGTGTGGAAGGGGAGGTAGTGTGAGGACGGATTTGGTGTTATCCTCGAATTCAAGATCTGGTGAATTCAGGAATCGGAGTGGCTCGAAACATTGCATCTTTTCACCAGGAACGAGGCTGATTGGTTCTATGAATCAGGTTCCTTCAGAAACAAGACCATTCATCCATTTTCCGGCCATTAATCGTATCAACACTTCGTGGACTCACTTCAATCGTGCAAAACCATTCTCAGACAGGTGAATTATGGCAGTAACAGACATCAGGATAATCAAACCAGGCACCCTGGCCCTTGACTGGTTCGAACCTCCAAAGTCCAATATCATCGCAATGAAATACTTTTGCGGGATCGGTGGTGGTTCTACGGTTACTCTCCTTCGGTCAGATACAACTATTCTTGTAGACACGGGTTTTGATAATGAATCTGATACAAGTGAGGATAATATCCGGGCGAATAAGAAACGTTTGATCCATGATCTGAAAATTGCCGGATTTTCCCCAAGGGACATTGATATGATCTTCATCACCCACTGGCATGCAGACCATTCCATGAATCGGGGGATATCCAGGGACTGCGAGATTGTCATGCTGAATGAAGCGGTGGAACGCCATCACCTGAATTTCACCGGTGCTGCACCTGGTGAACGCATCGCTGATGGGATAGTTGTGCTTCCCACCCCGGGGCATACGGTGGATCACGCATCGCTCCTCGTAAAAACTGAGAATCTTCGTCACACTGTCCGATCACGGTCCGGAGGCAGAATAAGAGGTATCGGAAATGTCTCTGTGGTTGTTGCAGGTGATGCAGTAGTGTCTCCGGCCTGTTACTGCACAGGCAACGTATGGCCCTATAACCAGGATTTCTATTCCGAAGAGGCCGCACACGAGAGCACGAAAAAAATACAGGAGATCGCCGATTATATCATCCCGGGGCATGGGGGGATGTTCTGGAATGCGAGGAAAGGGGAATAGTTCCGGACAATGAGAGGAATTCCAGTATGAACATTCGTAACCTCGCAACCAGTTCCAGAATACAAGGATACCTATTCCGCGGATTACCAAATCATGTCACTGCATTTCATTGAATCTACCGCACTTCAAGGAGATACCCTCTGGCTGTTGTACTCAACCGGGGTTCTTCATCCTCAGGGGAGGCTCGTCTCTCTCAATTTAACGATTGGGCAGCAGGAAGAGATCACAATTCCTTCATCGGGGACTATCGAACAATTCTGCATACTACCAGGAGGTGCAATTCTGATCGCCTCCTCAAACAGGGAGATCTGGCAATATTCATCAAAAAAGATGACGTTTGTCTCTCAATTACCTGAATCTCCCCTGCCGGATTTACTGGAAAGGTATGGCCTTGATAACCATTCAACTATGCACAAGGTCCAAGAATCGGGGATGATAAAAGGCTTGGGCTGCCCTCTTTTTCATGACCGCATCCTCATAATGACCATAGAAGGTCAGAAGGTGATGCTTCTCACTTCTTCATCGGTCCTTGAATATCATCAGGCATCTGGTACTTGGAAAACGGTGCAACTTCACCACCTTATTCCCAAAGCGATGAGAATGCCTGCGTTTTATTCGAACGACGGATATTTCTACCAGGGTACTTGTCTTGGTGAATGGGGGGGTGACCTGAAGCGTATTAATACAAAAACTGGGGTTATCGATACCCTCTATAAAGGGACACAGGTTACTTCGGTAATACGGGATCCGTGGAACAGGCATTCGGCACTGTTCAGTACCGGCACCTGGCATATGAGGCTGGACAAGGGAGGTATCTACCGAGCAATAGAGGAGTGGGAGCCGGTATTCTCCGGAAAAGCGGTTTATAGCATGAAATCAGACAAGCATGATATCATTGCCGCTATCACTGATGGTGTTCACCGGATTCCGCATGGGTTATCGGAACGGTATGACTACCCGGATCATAGATTCTATAATGGAATCGGGGTTGTAACCGACGATCGATTCGGGACATTCGTCCTGACCGATATTTACCGGTCCCAGATGGTATGCGGGTCGGTTCCCCTTTTTGCGGAATGGGGAGGATGAATCTCTCTTAAAGACAAACTCACTACAATGAATCGTAATAAGACTCCTGCCGAATTTTTTGAATTATAAGTGACCATTTAATATGCTTCAGGGCGAAAAAATTGTGAACATCCGATTATCCATCCTAATTGCTTTTTTTAGAATGCTTTTTTGCCTCCTGAATCTTTCTCGTGGTGCCTCCTTGGAGATACGACTCCAGAGTAGTATTTTCCAAGGCTTTCTCAATCCGGGAACAACGTTCAAATATTTTCGTCTGAAATTGGGTGTATCGTAGTTGTGGTTTACTAAGGAATTACCAAAATAAAAGATGTACAGATTATAACTACTTAATAACTGTTTATTCTCCAACAATTAATTATTTAATGTTGGACTGATAATCTGATCCTGTTGAGATGTTCAAACATTCTGCGTCTATCATCCATCCTCATGGGAGCAGGGAAAATGAATACCTCGAAAGAAATCATTGGAAATACATGCCAAAGAAATGATGAATCCCAATATTCATTGAATAATCGCCAGAAAAAGCCCATCTCAATGCCGGAATCAAGGAGTTAGACATGTCCCAAGATCAGCCTGACCATCCCACCTTAACAGGAGGAAGTGGGGAGACTCCAACAGGGAAAGGATTGTCCCATTTGAATCACAGTACCGAAACCATGGCGGAGGAACTCTCGGGGTGCGATTCTTTTTCACCGCCGATAATGCACAGTAACAAAATTGCTCACATAAGCCAGACCCTGATGCAGCAAAACGCAATACTGTGCGGTGATGCGACTACTGTCCTACGAATTCTCCCGGATGAGTATTTCACATGTTGCATCACTAGTCCCCCATATTGGGAAAGTCGGCACAGCGGGAAAATTAACCGACTGGGGGCCGAAATTAACCCCCAGGACTATATTAGGAACCTGGTCCAGGTGTTTCGCGAGGTGCGAAGAACACTTACGCCCTTGGGGACACTCTGGTTGGTTATCGGGGACTCCTACGCAACCGACAATCCCCAGTGGTGGGAGATGTATACCAAAATTGCCCTGAATGAATCTGCCAGTCGTCAGGCACTGCCGAATGGATTTAAAGCAAATGATACGATGGGAATCCCCTGGCGGCTCGCGATCGAATTGCAGAACGATGGTTGGTACTTCAAGTCTGACATCATCTGGTCCATCCCCAATTACCCCATTGAAACATCAAGGGACCGTCCAGCCCGGATTCACAATTATGTATTTCTTCTTGCCAAGTCTGAACGACATAATTTTAATAATCACAGTCTGGAAACTGCATCGAGAAAAACAGTCTGGGAGATCCCAACCGTGCTCAAATCCCCTATTGCATACACGGTCTTTCCTGAAACACTTGTTGAACGTTGCATGAAAGCAGGTTCCCAGAAGGATGATGTAGTTCTTGATCCATTCTTCGGATCGGGTACGGTGGGAATCGTAGCAAAACGTCTCAAGCGGAGATATGTCGGGATAGAGATAGACCCAAGGACTGCTACCCTCGCAGGGAAGAGGATCCGGGGGGAGACTTGAAAATTAAGCCTCTAGCAATCCGGAAATATAGTGGTTAAAAAATGTGCTGAGCAACTATTGATAAAATACTTCCGAAGATAAAAAGCTAAATTTATTATCGTATAATGCTACCACAATGATTTAAGCTTTTGGATTATTATGACAAATCACCCCATTCGTTGTCCCACTTGTAACAAAAATCTGGAAAAAGTCGGTCAATTTTGGCACTGTCCAGAACACGGACAGATCTTTTCAGAAAAATCCTTGGTGCCACTCCGTATCTTTATTAGTTACGGTCACGACAACAACGTAGAACTTATTTCTCATATTATAACCGATTTAACGAACCGTGGTCACGAAGTCTGTATTGATAAAATCTGTATTAAGCCATTTGATGACTGGCGACGTCAGATCACGAATTGCATCATTCATAGTCAAAAGTTTGTCTCCATTCTTTCCAAACATTCAACTCGGGATCACGGGGTCTGCCTAGATGAAATCGCTATTGCTATTAGAGTAAAGGGCGGAAATATTCAGACTATCCTTGTTGAGAGCGAAAACGAGGTGAAGACCCCACCCAGTGTTAGTCATATCCAATGGCTGGATATGCATGACTGGAAAGAAAAGTATAGTTCAGGTGAAGAGGTATGGAATGCCTGGTATCAGGCCAAACTAGCTGAAATTGTGGCAGTTGTGGAAAGCGATGAGAGCAGACGTTTTGCCGGTGAAATTAAAACCCTTGAAGAATACCTGAAACCAATTTCGTCCACTTCACGAATTAATGAATTATTAGCGAGAGAAATGGTGGGCAGGGGTTGGATTTTCGATGAGATAGAAAAATGGCGTAAGGATTCTGATCGCCGGTCACGTCTGTTCTGGATTAAAGGGGATCCAGGGTTTGGAAAAAGTGCCTTTATTGCTCATCTGGCGCATTACCACGGGGCAGAAGTAATTTCTGTCCAGTTTTGCGAATGGGATAAGCCGGATCACCGCAATGCCAACCGTGTTGTTCAAACCTTGGCTTTCCAGATTGCTACACGGCTCCCTGACTATCGTAAATTTTTATTGACGCTGCCGGAAATCAAGAATTTGGACCGGAAAAACGCCTCCGAACTCTTTGATTATCTTATCGCCAATCCATTACGAAATACGATTGGTTGTGATCGTGAGCGATACTTGGTAGTCATTGATGCGCTTGATGAGGCTAGTGAGAATGGCCGCAACGAACTTGTCGAGATGTTGGTGAGAAACGCCCCACGATTACCAGATTGGATCGGTATCATCATTTCAAGCCGACCGAAGAGTGAGGTCATTGCTCCTTTGCAAGGACTCAATCCGTTAGAACTTGAAACCAAAACAGAGTTGAACCTCGCTGATATCCGCGAATACCTGCATCGTGAACTTGAGACTCAACTCGAAAATCGCCCTGATACACAGTGGTTATTGGAGCAAATCCTGGAAAAAAGCGAAGGGGTATTCCTCTATGCCGAACGTTTCTGTAATGACGTCAAGCTTAGATACATTTCTCTCGATCGTCCAGAACAATTTCCAAAAGGGCTCGGCGAGATCTTTTTTCAATACTTCCGACGACAGTTCCCTGAAATGGAGAACTATCGGAAGGACGTTCGTCCCGTGCTGAGGGCCATCCTTGCAGCCCGTGAACCCTTACCCATGGACATTTTTCAACGCATTTTCAACTGGCAGGACGAGGAACTCTGCGACCTCACACACATTCTCGGTTCACTCTTCCCAATCACTACTGAATATGGCAATGAAGTTATCAAACCATACCATAAGTCCCTTGCTGAATGGTTGGCTGATAAAAAGAAGTCTTACGATTACTTCGTCAGTGTAAAAGAAGGGAATAAAATACTGGCTGCGGATGGTTGGGCAGAATATCATAAAAACGGAACAAATAACTTGTCGAGGTATTACTCCTATCACCTCCCATTTCATTTATTGGCAGAGAAACGATTTGCCGATCTTGTTGATCTCTTAAGAGATCCCTTGGTTTTCACCCTTATCTGGGAGAGAAATCAATTTGATATCAAACAGTATTGGGCCGCCATAGAACAGCAATCTTCAATCAGGGCCATAGAAGTCTACAAAGAAATAATTAAAAATCCGGGGAAATGTGAGGATACCACATTCCTGCTGCACTTATCGGAATTCCTCATAGATGCACACCAATTCCTGATCACAATACCCATACTCGAACACTTGGTAATAAAATACCTACAAAAAGAAGAAAATCAAAAGCTTCTCGAGCTAGCGATTGATGAACTTGCATGGAGTCTCATTCTGCAGACAAGGGAAAGTCCCAATCTCCAAAAAGATTATGCCCGCGCCTGGGAACTTATAAAGTTCGGAGAATATTATTACCGAAATAACGAGCTGTTATATGGCCTTCAGGTCCTTTTCGGTTACCAGGCAATGATTTATAGAAAACGCGGAAACATCCCTCGCGCACTGGATTGTTATCATATGCAACAGAATATATGCAAGCAGCTGAAAGATGACAAGTGGCTCCAAATGTCATTGGGAAATGAAGGCAGTCTGATCCTGGAAAATTGTGAAAACTACGATGGCGCTTTAGATTTGTACAATCAGAAGCTTGAAATTAGCAAGAAAATTGGAGATCTTCGTGGATACCAATATGCAAATAGTTATTTGGGACATTTTTATGAGCGTAAAAAAGACCGTATCAAAGCGCTTTCCTATTATGAAGAACAGTTGAAAGTTGCGCAAGGGATCGGGTATAAAAAGGGCATTCTAGAATCTCTTGAAGACCAGATTCGTGTTAATAAAATAATGAATAATACTTTGGTAGTGAAAAAACTTACAAAGATGCGGGATGACGTTCAATCAACATTAATAAAAGATTATGAAATCAGAATTTCCTCAGATAACAGCCAGATATTCAACAGTGTCTCAGATTATTATCTGTCACAGGCAGACCAGTATCGTCGTTCCGGTGACCACGAGAGACTCTGTGAACAACTAGCTAATCTAGCAACGATAGCCTGTGTTAAGGGGAATACGAAGGCCGTATCTAACTATCTGGCAGAACCGGCCTTACAAAAGGACACCCCCGCAAGCCAACGGGCAAAGGAGAATGTGAACCGGAATCTCTGGCAATTATATTATGATCAAAACAAACTAGCTCAGTCTTTTGATGTCTTTGTACAATCAAACCTGATTAATAATCGGATGCTATTCCCCGAAGAACTACAGACATACCTTGATACTTGCGTGGATTTTTTCCATGCTAATGCTATGTATCAAAAAGAAAAGGAAGCGAACGAGCTCAAAGAGGGGATTAAGAGAATGATTGAAAAAACAAATAGAGAGTTGAAATCTAACAGGTGCTGATATGAGATTGCCATACTATTATTCCCAAAATTTTAATCAAATTAACTCTCCTTTAACACAGGCATCATATCCCCTTTGAACTCCCACCTAACCGATACACCCTGAACCCGGCTGTTGCCAGGAACTGAGGGATTCGGGCAACCGTTTCAATGTCCTTTTCTTTCTCTAGCGGCGGGAGATCATTCCATGAAACAAGCGTTGGATTGATTTTTCGTTCTTTATTTCTCCCAGGTCCGTATTTCCAGTCATTCCGTGTTTTTTCATCCATATAACGGATATGCTCCATCTGAGCGAGTTTCTCAATTTCCTTATCAGTAAATGTTAAAAGTTTGATTTCTTCGGCAGAATCGGGTACATACCAGCATCGTACTGCTTTGAGCTTTCTAGGAATATCCCTTGCCTGCGCTCTGTTAGAGTCCTTTGTTGCTTCGTCAAGGAGATCCCATGAGACTTCTGAATCAGGACTACCAGCATCATAACCTGAATCAATTGGCTCCTTCATTCTCTTCTCTTTGAGCATTATCTGGGTTTTACGGTACTGGTCGTGGATAGCCTTTGCGATATCTTCCAGGGCACTCCCAAAGAAGGTCTCCTGTTCCACGAGTTTTTCGAAAAGGATTTCATCCGTGTGCAGTGCGATCTGCTCCTGGGGGGGTAGAGACGACTGCTCGAATGAATCTTTCCCTGACAGCTGGCTCATGTCAATGATTGCTTCCATTGAGCGGATACCATGGGAGAAGAAAGGCACCATCAGAAACGCCCGGAGCACCCCGGGATCGATTCGGGCGTGATCGTTTGCATCGAAAATATTCGAAGCTTTCTCCTTGAGGAGGGAGCGAAGGACCATTGCCCTCCGGAGAATATATTTCGTATCCTTTGGTGAATCATTGTTACATCCTTTGATATTGACATACCCCCGAAGCCTGCTTTTAAAATCTGTTCCCTTCGCATTTTGAAACAGTTTATCGTCAAATTGTCCAGGACCTCCTTCCGCGGTTCTGCCCTGGAACTGATTCACAGACTGGCAGAGCCCTCCGGCAAAGACAAAAATCGCTTTTCCGATAGGATGGACCGCCTCCCCTTCAAGAAACGTCCCGTCCTGCATAGGAGAGAGGAAATAACGGAGCCAGCCGAGGTCTTCATGGGCTTTAGTGTCAAATTCATCAAAAAATACCAAGGGTACTTTGCCTGACAATACCATGTCACGCACCTTATGAAAAGCCGCAGACAGATCTCCGGGATCCCTGAACTGAGACAGGTTGAACTCTATCTTCTCTATGGAGAATTGTTCCAGAGATTTTGCCAGTTGATGAACCCCGAATGACTTCCCCGATCCCGGGGGCCCAAACACAGCAATGGAGAGGGGTTTTGTATGACTTGCATCGGAAAGGTATTCCTTGAAGAGGTTGCGTATGCTCTGGTAACTCTCTATCTCACCGCGATCGATAGTCGATAAGGCACCAAATACACCGATTGGTATCTTTCCTGAATGACCCTTCCATCCTTCCTCAACAATCGTTGTTGCCATCTTCTCGATCTCAACATCCTTCAATGATTCAAGTATAGTCCATGATCCCTGATCTTTGACAACGAGAGAGAGGAGATCGGGAACTGGTACGGTATGATATCGCGTTTCATACTCTGTACTTTGTTTGAATGTTTTCTCGTGTTGATATGCGGGCTCATCTCCTGCCACTCCAAATCCATATTCCTGGAAAGCCCGTGCACATGATAAGCCGTATTTTATCGCTTCCGGGATTGCCGCCATGCCCTTCAGGGAAAGTATCGTGACAAATCCCGCGGTAAATGCGTCCGAGAGTCCCTGCATCCCTCCGAGAAACTCGTCCTTGTATCCACCTTCATAGGACAAGGGATCATAGACAAGGCAGGCAACAGGATTTCCCTTTTTGTAGGAATAATAGAGTGCACCCTCGACTCCGAACCGGATAATCAGCCGGGGTAGCGTACGGAGATCCTCAATGTCAGGATTATATCGGATCTGCCACATGAAATCTTCAGCAAGTCGTTCCCAGGAGAGCTGGCGGCTCAAATGAACGACAGTTTTCCGTAAATCTTCCCCGCTTATGATGACCGTAAGATTATTTTTCTTTTTTTTCTTCAGCAGCGAAAAAAGATCTCCCTTGCAGAGAGGGGCGCTCATTTTCAGAATGATTGGACACCGGCCGGATCTCGTGATGCATTGAGGCCAGAAGTCTTCCTTATTCCTGAAATAATTACCGGCATCATCGAGAACAATGAAATCGGGTTTGGTATCGGGCAGGGTATGGCAGGAAGGATCAACCGATTCGGTGGAGCCACAATATCCCCCGAACCAACGGATCCGGTACACATTGTCCTTGTCATCCATTTTTTTTCCTTTTTTAGGAAATGAATCAAGGAACGCAGTAGAGTGGAGCAATTGCGAGGAGGGGATAGCCTCAGCGTCAGGGACCTGATAGGATATGATCTGTGAAACCTGACCGTGACTTTTTATTGCGGTATCGATCATTTTTGATAAAAGAAGCACCCCCCCTCCCTCAGACTTAATCTGATATCCAGGATATCGGGCAATGTTGGGGCGATCCGACTGCCAGTGTGCATGATTTAAAATCGGAGAGGAGGACCATCCCACCTTATCGATCGCAATATCGCCTGCGAGAAGAATTGATGACTGCTTTACACTCATAAACAGAACTACGAAGAAAAGACATAAAGACCTTTGCAGAAGATGTGATCATATGCAGAAGAAAGAGCATTTGATTTTTTTCTCATGGCAACACGATAATGATCCGGCCGTCTGTCAGGATCTGGCAACTAGATTCGAAGGGGATAAACATGGCTGAAAATGCCGTTAATTCCACCGATAAAAAAAAGAGAGAAAATTCCAGTCTTAACCCCTTCATGCAGATTCTTTGCAGTATTGGTGGATGGTTCAGGACTGCATGGAAATATTTCTGGAAGATGCTCCGGAGATACCGTTTTCTTGTACTCATAACTCTGATAATTGTTGTTCTTGTCACTGGGTACATTGGGTTCTCAATCGCGATTGAATCCCAGGGTCCCGATAACCTGCTCTATTACACTCTCCAGCTGTTCGTATTGCAGTCCGGAGCCGATGTTCCTATCAATTATCCACTTGAAATTGCTCGTTTCATCGCGGCCTTCCTCGCCTTTTACACTCTCTTCTTCGTAATATGGCTCCTTATTGAGCACCTGCAGTTATTCAAACTCAAGCTGTTTCGCGGGCATGTGGTAATCTGCGGGCTCGGCTACCTCGGCCCTGCGATAGCACGCAGGTATATCGAACATAAGGACGTCGTGATCATTGAGAAAGATCCCGACAATCCCGAAATCCAGCTCTGGAGAGATGAAGGGGCAATCGTTCTGGTCGGTGATGCAGCCCGTGCGGAGACATTAAAAAAGGCCCATGTCGGACGTGCCAGCGATATTTTTCTGGTAACCGGGAATGATGAGCTGAATACGGAGATTGCAACAAAATGCACTGATATCGTTGAGGGGGGCAAAAAATCTGCGCCAGATAATTTCCTGGAAAAAATAGTTGATTTCTTGAAAAAAATTTTAAGAAAAATTACATTTCTTCTGGTTCGGGGGGGATTTATCAGGCGTATTAAGAAAAACGAGGTGCACTGTCATGTCCACATCGTTGACCGGAATCTCTATGACATGCTCTTGCTGTCAAATATGATGACAGATTCCTATCAATCCCCTTTCAAAATGGACTTTTTTAACCTCTACCAGATTGCCGGTTGCTGTATTGTAAAAAAGCACCATCCTTTCCTGCCCTTGAAAGAAGGTGAAAAAATCCCCCATATTCTTGTAATCGGAGCTGGAAGGATGGGTGAATCCCTGATTGTGAGAACTGCAAAACTTTGGAAGAAGTCTCGAAAAACAGGGGAAAATATTCAGATTTCCTGCATTGACAAAGATCCGGGAGATAAGGCAAAAATTTTTGAATGGCGCTATCCTGCCCTCAATCGCTACTGCGACCTGAAAATAATTGAACAAAATATTTATGATCTTGATTTTTTAAACGGCAGCTTTTTAAAGAAGATCACCCATACTGCGCCAATTTCTAAAGTCTATATCTGCATTGACAATACAACAGTCGGGATGACATCGGCCCTGACACTTGCCAGAATGCCGGAGTTCAGTCGAACAGACATTATTGTACGGTCAACATATATCGGGGATGCCATGGATATCTTCCAAAAGTTTCATAACAGGTCTGATGATTCGGGAACGTTTTCAAATATTACTGCATTTCCGATCGTGGAAGACGATTGCTGCCTCAATTATATCTGCGGTGGGCTCCGTGAAATGATTGCACGGGCCAGTCATAAGAAATACCGTGAAAAACGCTTGCAGAAAGAAAAAGATCCAATAACAGATGATCCTTCTCTGAACGAATGGGATAGTCTGCCCGATGACCTTCGGAATTCCAACCTTGATCAGGTTGACCATATCTACCAAAAACTGCGAAGTATCAATTTCCATATTGAGACCCGGAAGAACTGGGACGAAGCACCATTCCCGTTGAAAGAGTATAAAAATATGGTCGATCAGCTGGCAAGAATGGAACATTCCCGTTGGTGTCGTGAGCGGAGGGATGCTGGGTGGATTTACGGTAAACCCCACGATAAGGAGGAGAAATATCGAAAAAGAATCACGGAATATCTGGTTCCCTATGATGACCTCAGCGAAGAAATCAAGGAAAACGATCGTAATGCGGTACGTCGCATACCGGAGTTTCTTGAACTGGTAGACCTGAAGATGGTACAGACGGAAGAAAGCAAATAAATATCATTTTCAGACAATACTTTTTTAAATGCGACATGATGACATATCCCCGGTGATAACCACTCTCATAAATAATGCAAATGCACCTGATTTCTCCCCTTCGGGAATGTATTATGGAATTTTATTGAAACTTCCGATCAACCATCAGTGAATATACCTTTTTTTCGCGACATAAGATATTTATAACCCCTTTGTAATACTCACACGCAATGCCATCCAGCGATCGTCCTGTGCAAGATATGGCTATCTCGCTCGATGATCTTTCTTCAATTGATGACATGGCGGACCAGCCAGACGGGAAAGATTTCCCGGTCCCTCACCTTTTTTTAGCGGAAAAATTGGCCAACTACCAGATCACTCTCGTACCACTCTACAATCACGCCAATTCCGACGCGATGCAATTCCAGAACGCTCATAAAAACTGCATGAAATTTTTTATCCTGGCAAGCACGATCGCGGTCATCATGGCACTTTTCCAGTTGTATGAGCCGGTTTCTCAGAAATACTGGATAATCTTCATTACCGCTGAAGCCCTCGCACTCGTAACGGTCACCGTAACAATCCTGTTAGATCTGAAATTTCGACATTATCACATGAACTGGGTGATAGAACGACACCGGGCTGAGCGGTGCCGTTTCCTGAAATTTTTCGATCTTCTCATGGATGATAAAGAATATTTCACGATGGAACTTGAGAGGATCAGACAGATCTCTGATTATTCTCATCTGGAAACCTGGATTCGTGAGCGTGGTCAGATCCAGGATATTGCCAGATCATTTCTCCATGGCGATCGCTCATCACATCTGGAAGAAATACTCTCATACTATTTGTGCCGGCGTGTCTTTGTCCAGATGAACTATTTTTTGAAACGGCATCTGGAGAACCGGGAGAGAAAGGAACTCTGGACAAAGAAAATCCCAATTCTTTTCATCTCGATAGGGATTTTCCTAGCATTCCTCCATGTTGCATGGGAGCTAATTGAGCGGATTATGCTGGTCGACTATTCAATAATTCCTTTCATCGGGGTAATTCTCCTCTTTATGGTCATCGGTCTTCCTATCGGTGTCTGGATGCTCAACTCCTTTTCTCTTGTGTTCACATACCGGGCTCATGCAGAAAGGTATGCAGGAATATACCTGGCATTGAAAGATTGCCTAAAGAGAGAATTGCTCAGCGAGTCAGTTATCGGGAAGAAGGACCATACTGTCACGAATGTAACCAAGGCGGAGCGGAAGGAAGGGACTATACTCCTCAAAAAAGATGATGAGCGATCATATCTCTCTGATCTTATCAGGAAACAGTGCGGCAGTTCAGGTTTATCCTCCCGATCTCCAGAACTATCATCTAAGGAGATTTTCTTTGGGATGCTTTGTCTTGAAGACCTGCTCGAAAGCGAGCACGAGGAATGGATACGTATCACAAAAGAGGCGATTTCCCTTTAGGAGTCTCGATTACGGCAGGTAACGGCATAATTCATGCTCTTTTCAATCTTCCATTCATCCCCTCACATACCATATCAGTTCAGACCAAGTCACCTTATTTAACTGTTGTATAGTTCAACAATAATGTATATAATAGTTGAACACATACGTATATTACTGTGAGGTCATGAAATGGAACCATGCCGAAGTATTATCCGCAGCATAGTCCTCGATGGAAGAACCATTCATCTGAGGGAACCTGACGCGGTTACATTCCGCTGGATCGGCCAGCAGGAAGTCTATCGTTTCCTCATCAGTTCACTCCTGAAATCATGCCCTGAAGATCATTCCATGTTTCCCGTTCTCGTAGGAAACCCAGGTGCAGGAAAAACCACGCTCGCCAGTGCCATGGCAGAAGAGTTGGATCTGCCCATCTATCTCATCAACTGCACATCAGATATGCGACCCGAGGATTTGATCGTAACTCTCGTACTTGGCGAGAATCGCCAGGGTATCTACCAGGGAAGTCCCCTCGTATCGGCAGTAGTGAACGGAGGAATCTGTATTCTCGATGAAGCAAACCGGATGAATGAGAGAACCTGGGCGAGCCTCGCCCCCCTGCTTGATGGAAGAGATTACGTTGAATCAGTTATCGCGGGAGTAAAGATACATGCTCACCCCGACTTCAGACTGATTGCGACTATGAATGATGACTCTTCAACGTTCGGCATCCCGGGCTATATCGAGTCGCGCTTAAAACCGGTACTTCCCGTACATCCCCCGAGCCAGGAAGAACTGGTACAGATCATCCGGGTTAATGTACCGTTTATCCCCGAAGAGCTCATACGGGCGGTTGTTGATTATCTCTCCTCTCCTGAAGGAAAGAAAAGAGCAGGCACCTTTTCCATCCGGGATGCAATCAATGTGACACGCTACGCCTCGAGACTGAAATTACCCCGGAAGGAGGCGATCGAAAAGTCGGTCGGATATATCATCAGCTCCACGGGGATTCTCAATGCCTCGTAAGGATCCCTCTCCGAATCTGACATTTGTCCCCTACGTCAAAGGCATTGCAGAGCACGCCTCCCGTGTTCGTAAGGTTCTGCGTGAGCGGGAAGGGAGTGATTTCATCCTCGCCATTGATCTTCCCCATGGACTGGAAGATCCGATATTAAAAGCAGTAAAAAGACTTCCCCGCATAAGTATCCTCGTTGACAAACTATGGAGGGCAATCCCTGTCATTCCCACCTGTGGATCCATTGAGGCGGTCCGGACTTTCATGGAAACGGGGGTTGATTTTGAATTCATCGACACCAGCCTTCCCATCTGTGGAAAATTTGAGGAATGGCGCCGTTTCTCGGAATACTGTCGGGAATTTGGCCAGAAGGAAGTGATCGCAAAATCTGATGAATATGGAATAAACCTGAATGAACTGCTCTTTGGTAGTGGTGAAAGATTCCATTCGCTTCAGCCGCAATTCATGCATACAGAATCCGGCGACCATCTCATTCACCAGTATTCTCCCGGGGATTCCCCCTACATGGAAGCCCGGCAGCGGTTCATGGCAATGCGTCTGCAGGCATTATTAAAAGAAAAGAGCAGGGACATCGTGGCTGTATGCGATGTCCGGAACCTGGCAGCGGTGCAACAGTATCTGCATGAGCCTTCGCCTGAGTTTGACGATTCCTTCCTCTTTGATACCATCACCTGCAGGGTCAGGGAGGAGGATATCGTCAAAATTTCACCCGAAATCCCGTTCTTTATCCATCATTACGAGATATTCCGTGACCAGGAGTGGTCGAGGGAACACTGGCTGCAGGAACTTCTCACCGGGATGGAGCCGGCTCCGGAATGTCTTTCTGCCAGGGACATTTACCGGTATTCCCGGAACCTTGCACTCACCGATGGCCAGTTCTATCCCGGCATGTATAATCTTCTGGCTGCAGCGAAATATTGTGCCGGCGATTCATTTGCCCTCCGGCTTCTTGAGCGGGCTTCCTCATACCCGGGGGCAGACCAGGATTCCAATTGTGAGATGAGGTGGTATTGCGATTATAACCTGAACCCGATCGGGGATGCACGGGTCCTTGAACTGAAGGATGAAATCAGTCGCACCCCCTCATGGTTGCACGATGAGAAGGGAGGGGGAGCCCACAGGAAGCGGCACTCACCACCCCTGGGGGTATTCCATTTCAAACGGACAACGGACTCCCTGCAGCATGAGAAAAATTTTATGCGATACCTGAAACACCGCTTCCAGCATCTTCAACCGTTGGATGAGTATACGGTTGAGGAATTCTCATCCGGACTGAAGGACGGGATTGATGAACGTGAAACGCTCCGGCATACCTTCCAGGACAGGATCTTTGTAAAGGAGCGGAGGTTCAAAAACACATCCGCTTATGTGGTGGATTTCGGAGAGGTCCCTACATGGGGGGTATACTTCGATACCCTGTATCATATGGTCGGTGCAGCCCGGCGCCAGGATTCCACAACCCACACCTGGGTCTGTTTCGCGGCATTTCTCTCCCCGCCCCGGCCAATGGAGCAGTTGCTCGGTGACGTGGATCTCAGGAATCCGAGGGCTTCCTGTCTTGAGCTGGCCCTCGAGTACACCGATCACGTGTTCCTTTTCACCGATAAGGAGAAGAGACCGCTCACCACGGTTGAACGGTCACCCGGAGTAGAGATCCTTGACATCAGGATACTCCCCTGGGAACTCCGGGAGGAGATGAGGTGGTTCCATGTTGCCGCATGATGGTGGCTCAGAAGAGTCGGATCGGCCGGTTGTTAACCTGGTCCGGTTCGGCACCGTTGAGCCTGAACTTCTCGAAGGCCTTGCCCGGAGTGTGGAAGGGTTCTTACGGTTAATTGGAGAGGAGGGCATTGTTCAGCCGGCAGTTCTTCGATCCCGGCGCTGTCTGCCTGCAGGGCTGCCCGATCAGTATCAGGGGGACTTCCTCCTCTCCCATCTCGAGGTGGTTCCCGGAAATATTGCTGTTGGGATCACCGATGTTGTATTTTATGACCCGAACCTCCCCCGTAAAGTTTTTGGCTATGGGAGCGGTGGCCGCAGTATCCTTTCCACCTTCCGCTTTCGGAGAGAGAGTGAGAGCCGGCGCATTCTCCAAGAACGCCTGAACAAGGAAATTATCAAGATACTCTCGATGGCCTGTGATCTGCCAATATGCAGTGATCGCCAATGCATCGTGATGTATCACCGGTTTATGGAAGATATCGACAAGAATACCACCGTCTGCCCGACATGTCGTCAGAAGTTTGTAAAATCACTGAAATGGTATTTGGGAGCAAAAAACCATGGATGAAAAGGATCTGACTATCCTATCACCCGGGCACGGTACCCTTCCGGAAAGGACTCGAGAACCCAGCAAGTTGGAGGGTGAGATCGAACAAGGCAATCTTATGAGGGTATCGGAGGATTACCTGAAATACCTGACCGAGGTAACCCAGGCCATTTCCAGCCAGGAAAAAGAAATAAAGGAACTCATTTCTCTTATCAGGGGTGCAGGAGCAGTTCACGTATTCGGGTTTGGACGGAGCGGCACTGCAGCCCTGGCATTTGCAATCCGCTTGCGGCAGTTCTGTGAGTATCTGCCTCCTGTCTGGTGGGTCGGCGACCAGGTCAGGATGCCGTTCAGGGAGAATGATCTTCTTATCCTGTTTTCTAAAGATGGAGAAAGGGGGGAACTCGCATCAGTTACATATCAGGCTGCACAATATGGAGCCAAGATTGTGCTTATCACTGCAAGCCGTAATTCGCGGGTTGGTGCTCTTGCCCGGTTGAAAATTATTATCCCTCTCTCCGGGAAGCCGTTCGTGTATGGGGGAGGGGACTTCGAGCTGGGGGTATTCTTTTTCCAGGAGGTGCTGGTGACCTATCTCGGGGAGAGTATGTGTGTGCCGAAGGAATGTGTGTGGAGGAATCATGTGTGAAAAAAGGCACACGATCGTCCCTAAATTACGGTTGATTAGATGAGTCGTATTGAACATGATCTGAAATTCTGGTTGAGATATGAATTGGATCATTTTATTGAAATTGGTAACCGGTTTGATCAATTGGGCATTCCACAGGAATACCAGGAGGCCTTTTTCCGTTTGCTGATCAGTTCAATCAATGAGGTATTCCATTTGAGCGTTTGCGATCCCTGGAATGGCCTCCAGAATTCTGCATGGGAAACGATTCTTAGGGCCTATTCTCATCAGAAAACATTTGATGGAACAGTTGTCGAAGTTCAGGAAATACTCGAGAATATGCGAGAAGAGTCCCGTATGGCAGAAATTCTGGCTGAGCGGGATCGCTGGCATTATGAGAATGATTAAAATGAAGATTATATTTTGTTCTTATCAAATATTAAAAGGCATCAATCATTATTCTAAATGAATATCCTCTGATTTTTTATTGAATTCCGAAACTAAATAGAGTAGCCGGAATAATTTTGGATCTTTTTTAAATTTTTCAATTTCGATTTCAGTATCTTTCCAAGGTTCGCTTTTATCCCATGAAAAATCAAAATGACCATCCATCAATTTGCCGAATTTCGAGGTGTTAGAAATCATTAAAACAGGGAGATATCCTCCAATACAAGTTGCTCCCTTATCTTTTTTATCAACATCAATCCCTGCCAATTTCAGAGGACCATTGTGATAAAATTCTATAAATGTATAATTTTTGGTTCGAATGAGGAATAAGGTAGGAGTTAATGATGAAAATCTTAATTCAATGAATTTGTGATATGTGTTATTATTTGCATACCATCGAATCACATTTTCGATGTCTCTAAAATAAGTGGAACCTATATAATTATTGAGCCCTTTTTGATCCCCAATAGTAGCTCCCCAGTATTCTATTGTATAACGGTCAAATGCTGCTTCAGAAAATGGATTAAGAAGAATTAACTTAATGCGCTTTTCGCTTTTTTTTACACCCGGTTTGACTGTTGTTTCTTTCTTTTTCCAGCTTGCAAGGTAATTAAGCATATCTTTTAAAAATTTTGGGTTTTTAGCAGTCTCCCCAAAAAAGTCACGGGCGGTATTCGCCATAATTTTAATTTCTGTAGATTTTTGTATCTCATCTCTTATACATTCATCAAGCTCCGGACAGTCTCGCCTCTCCCTGAAAATTCTACAAATACCCATCGGCTCAAGATCGTCAAAATCGCTAGTGTCCATTGATCTCAAATCCATAGAAAAAATATTGGGATATTGATTTAATAAATTGCCCAATTCAATCATTACCTTATTTGCTAAATCACTTGGAGTATTAAAAACAATTTTAATGTATGAATTGAGTCTTTTTGGGATTTCCGTATCTTTTACTCCATTATGTTGACACACAATAATTTTATATTCGTTTTTTTTCTTTAAGACATAATTAATTTCTTTTTTCATTGCTGGACTATCAGGAGCATTAAAAGTAAATATTGGTATGAAAACCTTACATTGTTTCAGATATTTATCAATAATACTGGAAATTGTCTCGATTTTTCGTAAATCTTCAGAAGCGAAGAAAGGATTCAATGATTTTCCATTTTTTAGTTCTTTTTCATGTCTTTTTATGATAGCCTCTTTGAGATTGTGGGCATATATGTCCCCAGTTGATGTTTCATATGCGATAAATATTTTATAATTTTCAACTTGCCCAGAATCTTGGTTCAATGGCATATTTCAATCGTCCCTTCTTTGATAAGTAACTACATATTAATAATATAAAAAATATGGAGAATGGATTCATGTCGAGAAACGCTGGTTATTATTTTTTCAATTTTTATGGGGTATACTTGATTAATTCGTCCTATACAACCCGAATTTTGTCTAAGTTGTCCTCAATATCTGGAGGGATTAATCTAGAAAAATAGTGAAAACATTGCAGTGCATTTAGATAATCCTTACAATTTCATTAACCCCCTTCAAAAATCCGGCATAGAAACTCCCTGAATTTTATTTTATTTCATGATCAGAGAACAAATCATAAAGATCGGATAAAAGTACAAGTTTTAATTGAACGAAATAAGAAATCAATCGAAAATAAACCGCAAAATTGATCGTACTCGAAGGGGAATACATGTTTGGTGTAACAATGCACTCCCCCTTGATAGTAGAACCGCAAGACCCAAAATGGTTGCTCTTGCAGAAGGTCTTATCGGCGGTATCAACCCGCAGGACCAAACAGGAACTCTCGAAAAAAGGTATAACTCCTGTGACATCTGCGGAACAGGCAATTAAAATTGCCCTGGTGGCCATGTTCTTCTCTGTCGATATCGCCTATGTGATCCACGAGATGGGATCTCGAAGAAAGTTACGTCGGTTCATGGGAATTCCAGAAGTGCCGCCCGTTGACACGATCTACCGGTTTTTCAGTAAATATGATGAGAACCAATTCATATCCGTCATATCCGGCATCCTCAATTCCAGTTGCACACGTCGAAGAAAGCGAGGGACAACAACATTCCTGATCGATGCAACCGCCATTACCCTCGATCTCAACTGGATCCGGAGAACCTATTCAAAAAAACAACTCGAAAAACGAGAGTTCAAATGGGGCTATTCGCCGAGTCATGGCCATTACATCGGATACAAGCTGACGCTAGTCATCGAGTATCCCTCCCTCCATCCGGTCTGCATGCTCCTCCACCCCGGCTCTCCCCATGATTCTGTCCTCTACGAGGAAGTCATGACCGATCTGAAACGACGGAGAATCATCAGAATCGGAGATATGGTGATCTTTGACAAGGGATATTATTCGTACGGAAATTATGTGAATGGGATCTTTAAGTTCAACGTTGTACCGTTGATATTTTCAAAAAAGAACTTCTCTGTGAAGAAATTATTGAACCAGCTCAACTATCCGATCTGGATCTTTGGCCGGTCCGATACACCGCAACTCATGATTCGGTTATGATCCCTGGCAAATCGGTTGATCAACCACCTTCGGGACATTCCGCCATTCATGGAGAAGAGATCCTTGATTGAAGATGTCTTTAAAACGGCCAAGAATGCTTTCGCGTTGAGGAAAATCCACAGTTATACTACGAGATCTGTGGCAAAGACGGTTTGTTTGAATGTACTTTTACTCGGGCTTGTTATTTCTTTGGGCTTTGATAAAAAGGTCGATTTACAGCGGCTCTCTGAATGGTGAGTTTGGGAGGGGGATAAATTTCATAATTTATGGAAGAAACGATTTCAGGAATATTTCTCACCATATCCCGATATTTTTCTTTCTCATACTCAGGTAATTTTAACCAGTCTATAAGGAATGGATGTGTTTTTTTGGTATTATCTTGAAGAACATCAAAAGACCAGCCCCCCTTTATCTTCTCCTTCATCCATCGTTCATGTTCCATTATTGCCAAAGCCTCGATTTCTTCCCTAGTAAATCTCAATGGTACAATTTGGGATGTCTGGGCCGGACGAATGATATAGCCAAATGTTTGAATCATATTAAGGATATCTTCTGCTTTTTGGCGAAGAAAATGCTTGAAATCCTCGAGAAGGTCAATCCAAGGTTTCAAATGGGGAGAGAAAGACGTTCTTGTATAATATTCATGTATCTGTCTCGCTAGAGACTCAATAATATTGCCTGATATAATGTTATCTCGGGGATGTTTGTTTTCTTTTTCACTTTTCTCTGCTGAAAAATCTATTTTGCGGGTTCTTAGATTTCTCTCTAATTGATAGAGATTTTCTGCGATTTGTCCTTTAGTGAAATCAAAATATTGGATATCACAGAGTTCAGGTGGGAAGAGCTGAGGTGGGAGAGCAGATATGTTAAATTTGTTTATAAATACTGGAATAATATTACTTCGACTAAAAGTAGTAGCTTTTTTTAAGGCATAACTCATTTCGTTTCTACAAAACGAGCTTTCCATAATAGATGCTTCGCTTAAAAGCAGTAAGACAAAACCACGGAGAAGTGCTTCATCGATAGCCCCTTTAATTTCTAAATCCCAATCAAGACCAGCATTCAGTTTAGGATCGGCATCGATCCAAACACTATAGTCTTTGGCAATAAAATAATCTCTAAACTGTTGAGCAACATCCAAATCAGATCGTGCATAGGAAATAAAAATAGTTCCCCTTTTATAAAATCCTGTAATCTTTTTTAGTTGTGATTCTAAATCGTCGTTTATATCAATAATTTCGTAAGTTTTGCCTTCCAATGATTTTATTAATGCAACCTCTTCTTTCACCCATTTTGATGCACATGCATTCGGACTTTTACAGAGAATAAACCATTCTCGAGCTTCAATTTCGCGTTTTATCAAGTCGGGCAGAAGTGCCTCATCGTCATCCAAGCACTTGAGAAAAAATATGAGTGGATTGTGACCCATTCGTTCTAATTCGTTTCGGATATAGCGAACCTTATTTAAATCCAGATGAGAATGAGATAGAAAGATCCATGCTCCTGATAATTGCTGAAGTTGACTCATGTTATTTCTAATTGTTTGTTCTCACGTTTTTAACCTCGATATAATCCAGGGATAATAACCAATATCCTGTTCATATGTCGGTGTAGCAATTAAGATTGTATCCCGACTCAATCATTTCTACAGTTCTGATAGAGAAACATATCATATATGATAAATATCCTCATAATAAAATGGAAGTCAAGGTTCACGATATGGCTCCGAAGATCATATTTATCAGCTACACTAAAGCCGATGAAGAATGGGCAAAAATGATTGGAAATGTGCTCGAAGATATGGGGCATACGGTTATTGCGATGTATAAGGTCTTCCCGGGTGATTTTCAAGAACGCATAAAGGAAGCATTTGATGTTTGTGATGAGTTCATCCTTGTCTTCTCCCCCCTTTATGAAAAATCAGGGCAATGTAAACACGAAAGAAACGTTGCACTTAATCGCGAGTTCGGTAGAAAACCTGGAACTGTTCACTTAGTGAAAGTCGATCCATATATGATGCACGAATCCTATTCTGTTATGACATATATCGATCTATCAGCATACCCTCTCAATTCAATAGAAGTAATCACCTATTTCAGGAATGAGATCGAGAAACGGTGGGGATCGATCAGTAAAAAACCACCAGTATATCATAATCTTCCTTCCCGTATACCTAATTTTACTGGTAGAAAACGGGAAATTGAAACCCTGCACAAGGATTTCTTTTCCGAGATTATGGAAAAACGGATCCAGGTTCTTTCCGGTCTGGGGGGGGTAGGGAAAACAAAACTCTCGCTGGAATATGCATATAAATATATCGATCAATATACTCTTATCTGGTTTTTCCATGCTGAAGATCCCATACAGCTCAGGCAGGAAATTACCCTGTTGGCACAGACTCTAAACATTCCCGAGGCGCAATCGGAGAATTCCGATCAACATCTCAATGCCCTAAAAAAATACCTTGAAAGCCGTGATATGTGGCTCCTTATTTTCGATAATGCGGAAGGTCCTGCTGATATAAAGGATATCCTTCCTTCCATCTTGAGGGGTCATGTTCTTGTCACTTCACGAAATCCCAAATGGGGGTCAATCGCTTGTGTACAACATCTTGATACGTTTACCCAAGATGAATCAGTCGATTTCCTTAAAAAAAGGTTGGATAGAACGAAGGAAAATCTCTGCTTAGGCATGGTTGCTGACAGACTCGGCCATATCCCCCTTGCCCTGAATATTGCCGCTGCATTTATGGATACCAATCAGGTCAGCTGTGATGATTACAAAACAATTCTTGATGAAAAACCAGAGGTTATTTTTGATGACGATATAACCGAGGAGGATCGTCCACTTTTAAAAGTATGGGGTATATCTCTTGATTTAATCAAAAAAAAGTCTCAAAAGAGCGGCCTCCTACTGGAATATCTCTGTAATTTTTCACCAGATGAGATTCCGGAAGCAATTCTCTATCCAGTACTTCTAAATATACCGGAAATGTCAATCCAAGTGAAACAAAAAACAGATTACTATCGGATATTATCACTTCTTTTTCAATATTCATTTGTCACAAAAGATAGCGAATATAAAACATTGAATATGCATCGTCTCGTCCAGGAAGGGATTCAGCATATGATGGATCGGGAGCGGAAGAAACAGCAGGTGGTGGAACTCGTATCCGTTTTTTCACAACAATTCCCTATGAAAAGTACCGATCCTGAAACGACAGATAGCTTTATGTGGCAGAAATGTCGCCAAATGTTGCCCCATGCGATAAAAATAGCGGGGCTTGCGGAAAATTTTAAGGTTGCTCCGAAATCGACGATTCATCTTTATGCCCAAGTCGCATCATTTCTTCGGGAGTTGAATGACCTTAAAACAGCAGAGCAGTATATAGACAAAGCCCTTTCTATCGTTGAAGATACAAAGAAAAAAGATATACTGCTATATGCTATTTGCCTTGAAACCCGTGCCAGAATTCTTCGAGATATTGGTCGAAACGATGAGGCAAAAGATCTCATGCTCCGTGCAATTGCCATTGAAGAAAAGTTACAAAAGCAGGCCTCCCTTTATCATTTTGACCAGGAGGAAAAATTTGATCAGGCACACCTTGCGATATGTTATGATGGATATGGCCGAATTTTAAACAATCTTTACCAATATAACGATTCTCTTGATTATTACAAAAAGGCTCTTAGCCTTGATATCATTAACTATGGCGAGAACCACCCGAAAATTGCCATTAGGAAAAATAACATCGGATGTGTATATGGGAGGCTTGGTAACGATGAATTGCAAATCCAATATCTTAACGAAGCTCTAACCATTGACGAGAAATATTATATTGACAATAATGAGCCTAATCACCCCCATATTGCTATCCGATTGTGCAACCTTGCACTTGCTTATGAAAAAAAGGGGAAGAAAGATCCAACATCCCAATACCGTTTAGACCTTGCATGCGCTTACTGGGAACGTGCCCGGAAGATCAATGAAGGATTTTACGGATTGAGCAGTCAACATACTCTCGCATCGATATATGGATTAGCAGGACATTTCTGTATTAGGAAGGAATATGAAAAAGCGTTGAAGTATAATGATGAAGCAATAGAGATCACACGTTCCTTTGATCTTGGCGGATTTTATCGTGCATATAGTTATATCTATCGTGGCAATACCTATCTTGAAATGGAAAATTTTGCGGCAGCTATAAGCGATTACCAGGAAGCAGCTGAACTAATTTCCCGTTCCCGGGGAATTGACTGTTCCGATTATTCAATAATACTCCGGAATATTGCGTACTCAAAATTCCGGCAGGGGGATTTCCCTAAAGCTGTACAGACGCAAGAGATGTCTTTGGATTTCGATTATAAGAACAATCGCTCATCTGGAAATGGCTATGGTATTGCACTGATGAATCTTGGAATTTATTGCATTCAATCCCAAGACACGATAAAAGCAAAAAAAGCTTTTTTTAGAGCACTTCCCGCACTCGAAAAAGAATTCGGAATTAACGACGAGAGTTATTTCTATGCATTATGTAGATATATTGAGACAAAAATCCAATCAAAAGATATCGATGATATTCCAGATCTGATACAGAAAGCCCAAAGAATTCAAGAATATCTTAAGAAAAAAAATACTTCGACAGATTGATATCTGGATAATAGCCCGCTCCTGACTAATTCAACCGCGTAAGTCCCAAGTTAATTAGAATAGGTTATTTATTTCCCCAATTGTACACACTCAATAATCCGAGGTTTCCATGCATCACTTTATCTCATACTCCTCAGCTGATGGTTTGGAATTTGCACTAAAAATTGCCGATTCTCTTGTCGCTGGACCACCAATGATACAATCTTGGATCGACCAGCGGAACATCCGACCCGGTGAAGACTGGGATACACAGATAGATTATGCAATTCGAACCTGCGATAGTCTCATCTTTGTGATGACTCGGGACAGTGTTGAAAATGTTTCTGTGTGCAAGAATGAGTGGAGCCAGGCACTAAAATTCAAGAAACCGATTGTCCCAGTGCGTGTTCATTCTGACGCTGATATACCTTTGAGACTTAACTCACGGCACTATATTGATTTCTGTTTACCTTTTGATAGCAGTCTTGCCAAACTCAGGCAATATTTGCTGTGGTTACCAACGGATGAAGGAAGACTCCAATCTTACAAATATCGTCTTGCTGATGCAAACAGAGACTTGAGGCGAGCAACCGAAATAGAAAGGAATCGTATAGAGAAGGAAATTGAAGAATTGAATGATGAAATACGCAGGTTGGAAAGAATATTGCAAAATCCGGAAAATGCTGCAGCCCAATCTCAAAAGAGTATCAAGGCACGAATTGAGAGTGAAAGACAGGCTATTTCCCAAATTGAAGTGCCAGGACACGCTAAATTCGTAAATCCCCCGCCATTGTCAGCTCCTTCATTTTTCCAGGATCGTGTAATGGAAACCGGCATTATTTCTGATTTTCTTAAAAATGATTCCCGTCGTATGATTACTCTAATTGGTCGCGGGGGTATCGGGAAGACCGGGATGGTCTGTCGTTTGCTGAAATCTCTTGAAACGGGTCTGCTCCCTGATGATCATGGCAAGTTCCCCATCCGGGGCATCATTTATCTGAGTGGCATTACCCCGCATAAAATAGGATTTGCCAATATTTTCGGCGACCTGTGTAAGCTTCTTCCTCCAAAAACTGCATCCCGCTATGATCAAATCTACAAGGATGAGCAGCCAGTCCGGCTTAAAATGTTCTCCCTGATGGAAGAATTCCAGGATAAAACAGTAATCATTCTGCTTGATAATCTGGAGGATCTGATTAATCCTGAAACCTTTTTCTTAACCCAGGAAGATCTGCGTGAGGCATTAAAAGCGGTACTCGAAGCACCCCATCACAAGGTCAAGATAATAATCACGACAAGGATCCCTCCCATGGATATCTTACGAATCCATCCGGAACGACTCCAAACACTCCAGCTTGATGGAGATCTTGGTTCACCGTACGCAGAAAATATTCTTAGGGAACTGGATGCTGATGGGACTTGTGGACTGAAATATGCCCCGGAACCAGTCCTCAACAAAATTCGTGAGTATACACGGGGATTCCCGCGTGCCCTTGAACACGTTTACGGGTCTCTTGCTTCTGATCCAAGTACGACTCTCGATGAACTGCTTTTAAAGATCCAGGATGCTCCTGATCAAAATATTGTTGAGGTCATGGTTGGTGAAACATTCAACCGTCTTGACAAAAACGCACAGATGGTGATAGAAGCACTCGCCATTTATGGACGTCCTGTTCCCCCCGTTGCCGTGGATTTTTTACTTCAACCCTATATCAGGACTACGGATTCTCTCCCGATACTGAAACGGCTGGTAAACATACACTTTGTCCGAAGGGAGAAGGATAGATATTCCCTTCATCCGGCCGACCGAGGGTATGTTCTCAGCCTTGTCCCTAAAGAATCAAAAGTGGCTTCCGGGGGGGGACAGGCTATTTTTTCACAACAGGAATTGCACAGACGTGCTGCTGATTATTTCTGCGAGATAAGACGTCCCAGGGAAGAATGGAAGACTCTTGCTGATATTGAACCGCAACTCTCCGAGTTCGAACTCCGGTGCACAGCCAATGATTATCAAACCGCCTTGTTGCTTGTGAATGATATTGATGAGGATTATCTGATAAAGTGGGGACACTGTGGCATGGTTATTGACATGCGAAAAAAACTGATCGGTAAAATCGGGGATCCTGATATGGAATGCCACAATAAAGCATATCTCGGGAGTGCATATATCAGGGTCGGGAATTCTCGCAATGTCCTGAAATATTGCAATGAAGCTCTGGAATATTGCAGTAATGCCTTAAAAAAATCAAAGAACTGCAAAATGTCAATAGACATTGAAAGAATATCCGCACTAAAGGCACATAGTCTGAGTCAACTTGCGATCACATACCGTCGTCGACTAGGTCAGATATCGAAAGCAATTGAAATGTATGAACGTTCCCTGAAAATTCACCGTGATCTTAAAAATCAACTCAAAGAATCTATTGCATTAAAAAATCTTGGAGTTGCATACCGGTATTCTGGTCAGCTTTCCAAGTCAATCGATTATCATGAGTGTGCTCTAAAAATTCAACGTGAAAATGATGAATATATTATTGAGGAAGGGAGATCACTTGGCACTCAGGCGGTGAGCTTTCGATATCTGGGTCAGCTCCAGAAGGCAATTGAAGGTAGCCAGAAAGCTTTAGAGATTTCCATGAAAGAAAATGATCGACAATGGGAAGGATACCATCTGGCAGAACTCGGATCAAGTTACTTGGATTTGGGGGATTTGCCGACAGGTACACATTATCTTAAAAAGGCTTTGGATATAGCGCAGGAGACCTCAGACAAACATTATGAAGTGGTCTGGGCTATACGTCTTGGTGTCAAGGAATTGTTTTCCAATAATCTTGATGAAGCTATTGAAAACTTGAAAAACGCTGCAAGTCTTGCCGAAGGGAATGAAAATTCACAATTCGATATTGATTTCAGATTGGCACGCGCAATGCTTGAAGTACGTTCTGGACGACTTGAATCAGCCAATAACCTCATAACTCCAGCGCTCGAGACAGAATACGGCTTGTATTTGCCTGAAATTATGGCTTTATACGGGATAATCCTTCTCCGTCAGAAAAAAATAAAAGAGGCAGCAAAACAGTTTAAAGCGACAATAGAAAAAGCCAATGACCTGCTCCGGCAATCACCACAATTTTATTCCGCACTCGATGTAAAGGGGGTTGCATCATGTGGTTTGGCCCTCTGCGAAAATGCAAAAAATGCGGAATATATTGACAACGCAGTTTGTTTCTATAGGCAAGCACGTTCGATAGTGACAGCTTATGGGGTTATTAAACGAGCGATGTTTTTCTTTGATGAATGCGCCAAAGCGGATGAACAGGGGATTCTTTCGGATGTTCGGGGCGCAGTTGAAGGATTGAAGTGAGTTTGAATACCCTAATTTATTACAATGTCGGGATTTGTATCAATCGTGAAAATTAACATATTACTTTTTACTTCCCAAATGGTTCTGTTGCATTTACGGGACGTTTAAATAGCAACTATTCTAGAATTTCGATGGAGGAAATTTCGTCAAGTACCGACAACGCAACAGAACCTTTAGTTATGAACGATAATCGGCCATTACTTATCCTTCGAATTCCTAACGAGTTTCAGCAGTTCCCTGTTGGAGTGAGCCCTTCCGAATTGGGGATTTAACCTTATGGATTCATCATAGCACCTCATGGCATCATCCGTCATCCCCATGTTCTGGTAACAGACCCCTTTGTTATACCATGCCGAATAGTTGCCCGGACCAGCTTCCAGGGCCTTGTCAAAACACTCGATTGCTTTCATGTAATCCCCCTCGGCTTCGGCGTTCTCCACCACAGTGATGTTTCTTGCGGTATTCCAATGTCCTTTATTTTGATATTGAACTCCTTCTTCAAACCATTTTTTAAAATCATGAATTTTTTTCTCACTTTCCGGGTGCCTGAAAATCGTAAATACAACGTTTCCAGATTTATCAGTCACTAGTATTGCTATCATTTCCATATTCTTACAGTTCGGGCAACCCTTGTCGAAAAATTCCTCCTTGAGTTGTTTCATTTTATCGATATCCTTAATTTGTTCTTTTTCCTGATGTTCACAGATTACACAGGTTTTAATGACCTCATATTCGCTCTTCTTGAACCTGTCAAAGAATCTCATCCAAATCCCATCTCTCATTTTATTACGTGTGATTAGGGAGTATCGGCCCCCTTTTAGCGCAGCTTCAAATTCTCCCGAGCCAAAATATATCTTTCCCCCTGTTAATGTATCTCCTTCTGGGCATTGTTGCATTAGGAACGTTTGAAATATAACTGTTCTGGAACTACGACGTCGAAATTTTCGTCAATTCCCGACAACGCAACAGAACCGGATAATCTAATATAACATCGAATATTAGTTTTAAAACAGCAAAATTATTCTGAAGGAGATTGTCAATGAAGAATAAGATCTTTCTCACCGGTTTTTCATATGATTCACTAATTCCAGATGAGGCTCCTGCTATTCCAATTCTGTTAAAAGTATTAGAAGTTGTACAATCCATTTATGACAAACAATTAGATCTGAGGTATCCAGGATCTAATCTTTACCCTCACGATGTTACTATTGAAGAATTCTACGATGCAATGAAGTATGATACAAAAGTCAATGATCCTACAACAGTAGTCGTAAGAGATGGTGCCCGTCTGAGATCTTTGCCATATAACGAAGTATATTGTCATGAAATAAACGATATTGTAGCCCTGTTAAAAAATGCGAGCGAAATTATTCCAAAGGGAAGATTTAGAGAGTATCTGCTTATTCGTGCCTGTGACCTAAAAAAAAATTCCTACAAACAAGGCGATTGTCTCTGGCTGGATCTTAATAAAAATGATACGTTCCTGGATTTAATTTTAGGGCCTTTTGAAGTATACATTGATAGATTTATGGGGCTTAAGACTGCTTTTGAAGGTACTTTGAGTGTACGTGATTTAGAAATGCAGGAACAACTTATGTTTTTATTATCTTACACCGATTTATTTTTTAACAATGTACCAAAAGTGGCTACTTACCAAGATTATGCAAATTCATTGACACGTCTGGAGGTTATGAACGTAATTGCTTTTTCCGGTCATTCTGCCCTCCATAAAATGAATGCAAAAGTTCTTCCCAATGATCCTGAATTAATAATATCAAAAGGGACAAAGAAAATATTATTTAAGAATATAATGGAGATGCGTTTTAATCAGATAATCATTCCTATTGTCAAAAAATTATTTAAGAACTTTCCTTCTGATGAACTAATCAAAGAAGGGTATTTTAATTTTATTCTACTTCATGAGATAGCTCATCCTATGGGAATTGCTGAAAATCCTTCTAATCTGGGTGAAATGACTACCGGTATTGAAGAGGCGAAAGCTCATATGTTGGGTGTATATTTTGCTCGACTTTTATTGGAATACAAGGTTCTCACAGTTGATCGTTACAATGCTTTACTTACGGGGCTTGTAGCATACCTGGTTGCCGACATACGATTAGGATTACATTTACCTACCAAAAAACCTTACAAAGATGCGTCTTTTATAATTCTTAATGAGTTAATGAGAACGGATCAAATAAAATTTGATAATAATGATTTTTACATTGGCAGCAACGATACAAGTCTCTTAAGAGATAGTGTTCAAAACATCTTATATTTAAGGAATTGCTCAAATAGTATCACATGTAAAAATAAAATTGAAGAATATCAGATCACTTGTTTGCCTTATTTGTCAAAACCTATGGACGAAATCCCACTTAATATAGAATAAGAATAAAAAATTACAGGCCGATTTGGAGGTTATCAAAACCCTCATAGCCCTTTCTTGTCGAGTTCGTGTTCCAAGACAGAAGCTCCTCTTGAAAAGTCACCTTCCATATTGATTCGAGTCTGCAAATTAATGATTATAGGGACAGGCCGCTGCAATTTTTTCGCTTGAATCACAAAGATCGGCACTTTTGACTCTCTGGCATAAACACACTCAGCAGCCGGCCATTCACTCTCACGCCAGTTATCGGTAACAATACACATAAACGCCTTAGCATTTTCGATCTTCTCCTCTAATTCTTTGTAAAGGGCACCATGGTAGTCACGCTCACTCTCACTATAATCCCAATAGGAGTATCCTCGTTTCTTCAGGATCTCCTTCAAACTGACAACGAAATCGCTGTCCTCTCTGCTGTAACTGATAAACACGTAACCCTTTGTCGCTGCTTCTTTGGATTTCAGCGGCAGCGGTGCTTTACTACGATCTTTTTGGGGAAACCGTGTAGCAAGTGCATTATCCAACATCTGCAAGCAGATGTACCAATTTTTTTCATTTGAGATATCAAGCCATATTTTTGGCCCAATTAACGACCTTATCTCATAAGATGTTACAACTGGTTCAATAAGGACCGGTAAAATTGGCAGATTAAGCTTGAGGGCTAACTCAACCTCACGAGTAACTAAAGCTGACCTATTCGATTCCGAACTTAAAACGAGCAGGAAAGCGGTGGATGAGTAAATAGCATCATTACTTGTATCCCCATACGAACTACCTGGCATGATATCCCGAGACGCTATCCAACAGGGGATACCGGACTGTTCGATATGCTGGCATATCTCGAGAGCCTTATGTTGATCCCGCATGGAATAGCTGATATAAACGTGTTTAGGATCCATGACATTTCATAAATAATTGATAATGAATCAGAAGGCTTGATTTATTTTTATACTTTCTCTCTGTAACTGTAAAGTAAGAATAACTAATATATAACATCTTGAGCCCATTCCTTTTAATAATTGACAAATCGTAAAATCTCTTGTCAGCCATAACTAATGTTTAACTATTGGTTCATTTGCCCTCCAAAGGGTCTCAAACTCATTTGAAAGTGCCTGGTATAAACTGGAATCAGGAGTACATTCTATCAAGGGGGAAAGCGCAGGATTCCGTGAGTAAAGATATGGAATAAAAACTAAAAGATTATCAGATCGGGCAAGCTGATAATGAAGACATCCCTTAATGATCTGCCTTGTTTGGATATTTTTATCTGTTATTTCAGAATAAAATTTGAACATATCTTTAATTTCACGTGATATTTCTTCAGACTTCTTGAATTTCGGACTATCATCATATATCATCTCAGGAAGACATGGATTATCCTGGTGGAGTATAAGTATTCTTATTTTGCAGCCTTTAGCAGCTTTATTGATTAGGGTATAAACAAAATCATGATGTTGTCTCCAAGACTGAAGATGTATTCCCATTATATCAAAATTATTCACTGTCCCATTTAAAATTGACATCCAACGCTCAGGATTCCCGAAATCAGCAGATTGGGCAAATATCTTAAATGAAGATTGAGAGGGGAATACTTCTCCCCATGGTGGCTTGACTCTCCATGAAGTTCTCTCAATACCTTTAATAAACTCAATTATTTGATTTTTATAGACCTCATTATGATAGGTGCGGATTTTCAAATCATAATAGACACATCTAAGGTCGTGGATATCAAAGGGAAGTTCTTTTCCCTTTTCCAGAAGAATAATTACTGGTTTAGAACAAGATTGTGCAATTGCCAACTCATAAAAAACATTAGGATTGAAGCCCGTCAATACGGCAATGCACAAATCAGCACTAATTATCTCATTGAACATCGATTCTGATATTTTCCCGGGTTCTTTAACATGATCTGAACGTAAAGATTCGATATTACATTCGGCTAAAGCTGGGGTAATAATAAACTCTAGGACATCATCAGCATGCTCACGTATTTCTGATCCTTCCAGACCAATCGGACTGATAATGAAGCATCTCTTCTTCTTTTCCCGAGAATCCATATTATAAGATTATATAAATCATTTAAATAAATTCGGATTTTTCGTAGTGGAATTCTTAAGGGATCTTAATTGTATTAATAGAAATCGGAGAAAATATCGGACATAATAAATAAAAGGTTTAACAGTTGTATGAATTAGGACTTACGCATATTCCTGCTTTTTGAAAGAACTCTGATAAGATCCGGCATTAGTTGGTATGATTCCAAAATGAGAATTCATCGTCAGACTGTTATCCATTTTATCGAAAATCCTTCCGACCTCTGAATGCCTGTAATTATCAAGTGGAATATACTCTTCAAAAATCCAACTGCGTAACTCCTATAAGTATTAAATGGATAACTATAACAGGAAATTTGCCTTATTGTAAATTATCAATGAAATATCTCTTTAAATCAAATATAAACAAGATATTACGAACTTTCTTTATATTAATTTTTTTTTTATTGTTTTTCTTGTTAGTTATTCAAAATGTTAATTACATATTAAAGATAGTAAATTCTCAAAATTCGACTTATATTTATCAGATATTCTCTTGTATTATTATATTTTCAACATTTTTTGCTGGTCTGCAGGCTCTTACGTATATTACCTATTTTTTCCTTTCTTCGCGTGTATATTTGTCATATCATCAGCAATCTTCTAGTAAAAAAAAGTCATTTCCACATGTTACGATTTTAATCCCAACCTATAATGAACCCCCCTTTCTCGTTGAAAAAACTATAAAAAATGCTCAATCTATCAAATATCCCTCGTATAATATCATTCTCATAGATGACTCGGATAAATCGGATATCCGGGATCATCTTAAGATAATTTCTGAAAAACACAATATAGATTACCTTTATCGGAGTCAAAGGGTTGGGTATAAAGCAGGGGCCATTAATAATGCCGTAAAAAAATTAGGTAAAAATTCCAAATATATTTTTATTCTTGATATCGAGCATACCCCCCATGAAAACATCTTAAAACCCTTGGTAAATATTCTTGAATCCAATGATAGATTGTCATTCGTTCAATTACCACAATATTATCCAGAGGAAGGTTCATCAATTTTTGGAGGAGCCTACGCAGTTCATCAACATATCTTTAACAAACACATTTGCCGGGCTTTATCAACAACAAATAGTTGTTTTATGTGCGGAACAAATGTTCTAATCAGAAAAGCGTGTCTTGATGATATTGGTGGTTTTAAAGAAGATACCTCTACTGAAGATATTGCAACATCATTTGTAATGCATGGGTTAGGATATTCTTCTTTATATCATGATGAGATTTTGTCAAAAGGTTCAGCACCTGTTTCCCTCCATGCATATTTTATTCAACAGAAGCGCTGGTGTGAAGGCACTATTAAACAATTCAAACTTTCATTAAAAGGAATTATTTTTGGATTCTCAAATCTTTCTCCCTACCAATGGTTTAATTATTTATTCGTGAACGGGACTTTTTATTTATTAGGCTGGACAACTTTAATATTAATTTTATATCCATTTATGGTATTTTATTTTGATATCTCTCCCTTTGGATTCGATACAATCAACCTTAGCTTTGTTTTCTTTCTGACGATGCTCGGGTTAATTGCTGTGTACAGCGTATTGGAAAGAAATTTTTCAATAAAAAGTCTTATTTTTAGTCAGAGTTTATGGTTGGTAACCATTCCCGTGTATATGAAAGGTGTTCTATCTGGTTTTTTCTCAAAGAATATTACGTTTAACGTCACCCCAAAACAATATGTAAAACGAACTGAGTGGTCATCTTTAACGTTTCATATCACTTTATTCGCAATTACGTTTTTTGGCCTTTATTGTGGATTTGAAAAATATGGATACGGATTATTCAATACCCCCTATCTTAACCTGACCATCCTGATACTGTATCAGATGATTTTAATAGCTATAGGTTTTTTATTCTTTTCACGTATATCATGGATTGATCAAAATGGATCATGAATTCAGGCGAGTTCTGTCATTCCTAGTGCTATCGATTATCATCATAATAACAGCTTATTATTTTGCATATGTCTTTGTTGCTTTCTGCACCGTGAATACGCCTTCTGACAGCCAATCAATAGCAACAATTGATCCATATGGAGCAGAAGATACTGCTTTAAAATGGGAGTACACGCTTAAACCACCTAAAAACTATGTTTGGAGTGAAAACAGGGAATGTTGGGCATACTGTAATCTTGAATCAAGGTCTTTAGATAAAAACATTGATTTTTCCGATATTTCCCAAGTAACGTTTTATATACGAAGTTCAATAAATTATAACCCGTTGGAAGTTAGCATTTTTACCCGGAAAAAAGATGAAACCTCGAAGGAAGTAACCAGTTATGAATACATCCTTCCTCAAACAATCATTGCCACAACTAATTGGAAAAAAATTACTGTAAATGTATCTGATTATTCAATAACACCATGGACGAAAGATAATTATCATGATGCCCCCGTTAGGCCGGAACTTCAAAATGTCTATGCGTTTGGTTTTGCATCAAAATTAAAAGAACCAATGTTTAAAAATAACATATGGATAGATGAACTAGCTCTAATCAATAATAATGGCTCTATTGAATATATTCTTCATTTTAACGATTTTAATGGTACGATTCAAGGGGCCGATCTAATTTGGAATGTTGGGTGGGGGCAATCATCATGAAAAGCTATTGTGTAATTATTGTGACAGAAAGAACAAATGATATTGTGAATAAAACGAGCAATAGGATATAATAAAAACGATCATTGGCTGTTAATAAAAATTCATATAACTTTTTCAATTTAGATTTATTATCTCTATCTTTTGGAGGGGGGATGGTATTAGTATCTAAAAGGTCCCTCATATTTTCAATAATTTTATTGGCAATCTTATCGATTTCCTTGGTCCTAGGGATTGTGGTTTTCGAATATAAAATAAATGCCCAATCGGGGAATTTCTTTTCTAATTCTTGTTCTGTCACATTACTAAGAATTGCCATTAAGGGTTTCTTTTTAAAATAGGCATTTTTTAACTCGGCATCGATATAATTTTCAGTAGCAACCACATCTGATATTATTATGAGAAAAGCCCGACAATTTTCTATTTCAATTCTGCTGGCTCTTATAGGATCCCGAACTAAAGAATTGTCCCGTTCATAGTACCAACTTGATACATTACCATCTTCCAATTTTTCTGCCAGAGTTTTAGCAAAGACACAATCATCCTTTGTATGGGCAATAAAAATGTCTGCCATTTAAAATACTCCTATGCAATGTTTACAAATTGATGATGATCAAATCACTATATAGGCATTACGATATTATTCATATCGAGAATATATCATCAGTTTCAGTCAGATATAATTTTCCTCATAAAAATCTCCCTCAATTCAGAAAAGAACATTTAATAAGGTTATCTTGCATTGAATGCATATCTTCTATTTTGCAATATACAGAGATGCTAACAGTCAACAGCAAAATCTTGAATTCTCATTCCAGAACAGAAACCGGTTCACTCAATCGTAATGCAAAAAGATCTCATTTTTTTACCCGAATCCCGGTCATAATCGCATACACACGGATCTCTCCCTGTATCGATTCTTTAATGATCGCACTCCACACCACATCAGCATGCGGATCAATCTCATCTGTTACTGAAGTTGCAATCACTTCTGCGTCATAAAGCCCAACATTATATCCTCCAATAATGAGAACAAGGGAGCCTGTAGCACTCCGGTAATCGATATCAAATAAGGGAGAAGTCATGCAGTCCCTGACAACACTCTCATTTTTATTTCTGTCAGCTTCCCGGGACTCCCCGGTGAGAATTGTTGCGAGTCCCTTGTTCCTGAAGATCGCTTCGAAATCTTCGGGATCAAGGTTGATCAGAGAAGGAGCGGTAATACTACGAATGAGAGTTGTTACCACATCAGTAATTATCCCATTCAGCATCGAGTATTCCTGGGCGACAGGAAGACCATAAAAACAATCACGAATCCGTTGGTTGTCAAGGACAATGACCGAATCGCCATGCTTTAAAAGTTCCTTTAAGCCCTCCCATGCCTGCCGAACTGTCTTTTCCTGAATACAGAATGGCAGAATAGCAATAGCGATCACAAGTGCGCCTTGATCACGGGCAATCTTCGCGATTTGCGGGGCTGCACCAGTACCAACGCCTCTGCCCAGTCCGGCAATAATAAAAGCAGTATCTGATGGTTCAATCAGGGATTCAAATTTTGATTTTGCAGCCAGCACTGCATCAGCGACTTGAGCGGGATCACCTTCACCTCTGAAGATAATCGGGTTATGACTTTCGAGGGGAATTTTTATTTGAGCTCGATATACCTCAAGGAATTTCTGGTCCGTGTCGATAGCGACAGTTCTAATATTTTGATTCTGAAGCGCTTCGATACGATCTAGTATCGTGATTCCGGCACCGCCGCATCCAAAGATGAGAAAATGGGGAGATTTTTCAATTTCGGTCATTTTTTATCAAATCCTGTTCGTCGCTATAATCGCGGGATAATAAACAATAACACATTTATATGCTTCTGCATGAAAATTAACTTGAAACCGTTACTCGGTCCCGGTATCCTTTAATGTAATCCTCATCATCTCCTCCACAACCTCCCCCCGTATCTCCTCTCCCTCAAAAAGCTCTTTATCGGTAATGAACCGTTCCCTAATCCTGAGTATGGGGGCCTGCATGGAAAAGCATCCATTCACCCTCAGTTCGGTCAGGTATTCCGCCGTTCCGATATTCTTTTCTTCGAACGCGATATTGTTCGAATCAAGAAAATCTTTTAGTTTCAGACAATGGCCGCACATTGTGGCAGAATACACGATTACCTTCGATTCCATCCGGTCACCTGTCTTTTCTCAAATGGTGAATATGATTAAAATGTTTGCCACAGATTTCAACGTCTTCCCTCCTGGGCTCTCCTTTTAATACCATCCAAACCAGATTCAACGGTTCTCCCCCTTAATCTGACACCTTACTTCCTGATGACGAGCATCACATCCCCGTTGATCTTCATCGGCATCAACGACACGACATCATTCTTTTTCACACCGAATTCCTGGTGAGGCTGATTCAGGAGAATGCCCGAGAATTGCTTCGTAGCTTCAGAGTAATCCTTCAGCCTGACCCACACAATTTCCGGGGTGAGAGTAATTGGTTTATCGGATTGCACATCGATGATGATGGTTGCCGGGAGGATGGCATGGACATCGTCGAAATAACCTTCTGCCCTGAGGTTATCAATCGCTGAACAATTCCTTGTGGCTTTCAGTTCCGGGCTCTCATAGAACTGCAACCAGTCTGGGTGCTCTGCTAAAGAAAGTCGGTTGCGTTCATCCTTGTCAAGGATAGTGAGATCGAGCATCTGGATAACAGCAAACCTGAACTTCAGGCTGACAGAATCTCTGATGAACCGGGAGACTGATTCCATCTCCGGTGCGGGTTCGCCTTCGTCAAAGGACAACCCCTCCACCTTGAGCGATATGCCGGCATCGTGGTCGACATAGACATATCCTAACACAGGAATGTCCTTTGTTTTCTGGAGATCGGGAACATCGTTCAGGCTCATGAAATTGGGGAGAGCATTCAGGATCCCAAGGGTGTCAGGGAAAGAGATCCACTGGTTGACAACCATTCTCTCTGTGAGATCTGTTCCTATCCTTGCCATGTTCTTCAGTCTCCAAGCGGATTGTACTTCAGATGACCTTTCACCGTAGTGAACTCGTGATACGGCTCCAGGAGATGCTCCGGGATTGTTTTCAATGGATACATCCGGTAATTTTTTGGCGAGATCTCCATCCGCTTCATGAAGTTCTGCCCTGCATCCGAGAAGATTATCAGGTTCTCCACGTGTTCAAGGGCAATATCGATCGAACTCTGCAGCGCGTTCCGGGTGTCAAGCCGAGCGAAGATATCAGTCGCCTCACAATCGAGCACCGGGAATAATACCATCGTATTGAGGGTATAATGATCTCCTTGTATCTGGGCGGTGCCGATACCCTTGACCAGCCGGTCGACAAAGATCGCCCCGTTTGCGGTTCCCCCATAATCGATGATGTACGCAGCTTTGCTGGTCTTCTCCTTCTGTTTGACATAGAGATGTCTGCCCTCTGCTGATTTCCTAAGCGTTGCCCTGAAATCAATCCCGTACTTCAACCCAGAGCAGAATTTTTTCGGCCTGAACTTTTTCTTCTTGTTCCGGAATGAGAAATTCGAGAGCAGGTACGAGTAGAGCTTCTTTTCCGTCTCGTAGTGGCTGCTGTTCCGGAGCCACCGGGAGTACCACGACCAGGAATAATGCTTGATTTTCTTCCTTTTTGTGTATCCCCTCTCCCGTTCTTCCTCATTCTTCAGCACAATCGTTCGATGGGGCACCCGCTGCAGGTTATAATCAAGGAATCCCTCGATTCCCGGGCAGTCAGTCTCCTTTGTCGGTGCATACTGGTAAGTGAGGGCCTCTTTGAGCACTTTCCCTGCATAAAAATCATCAACAATATCCTTGGCTGCCATGGTCATCAGGTAGGTATTGGGATACAGCTGCCCCTCACTGATGGCAAGTTTCATCGAGTATTGAATACAGGCCTGGATATCATCGGGATATTCGATCGTCCGGGTATTGAGGAAGATTTTTTTGATATACTCAAACCGGTTGAACTCCCCATTCCTGTACATATCATAGAGAAACATGAAATAGGGGACTTCGTGGGTGACTTTATGCACACTCTCTTTGCTGATGGTGCAGGTGAGGCTCGGTAATACCAGTTTGTCATCGAGGGGAAAGTCAATATCATCCGATAAATACCTGGTCACATGAGGTGCATTCAGTTCGTTGCATACGAAGATAACATCGTCACCGGAATCGAGAAACCGCTTGAGCCGGTGTGCCATGAGACGGTTCCGTGAATCGATATACTGGTTCTTCTCACCTTCCGGAGCCTCCGTGATCATTTTCCGGTAGTTCTGGGCCAGGTGGGCAAAATGATAGGGTTCTGCCTGGCGGTCCGGATCCCTGATGCCGAATAGTTCCTCGACTGAGATTCCAAAATTCTGGGGATGTTTCAGGACTTCCCTGACCCCGACAAACTGTGACATCTCGACGAACCGGTACCATTCTCTCACATCTCCGGTAACCGGCAGACTGGAATCCACAAAATGCATATCCATGCCGTAGTCCAGGTACAGCCTCACCGCCTCCATCGGGGCATGGGTAGGGATCACCGGGATACCTCTCCCGGTAATATCAAGAATCAATGAGATGACCGGCAGTCGTTTTGCAGCAGCGAGGACCGTCTGTTCAAACCCGTAGGGAAGATCAATTGCCAGGACGAAATTCCTTTTGGAAAAATTTTTCCTGATAAATGCATTTGTCTCTCTTGCATGCTCGGCAATCCCAGGGACATAGGTAAGGGTGTGCAGGTTTGGAAACTCCATAGAGATCCCTCACATGTGTCCGTTCACTGAGTCCATTGCCCTGACGATGTTCAGGTCTTTCTCATCGGGAAATATCTGGTTGTACCTTTGGGCAAGCCGGCCAACGGTAATAGCGTCCCGTGTGGAGAATTCACGGTACCTCCCGTCATTCTTCACCTGGGCAAGATGCTCGATCAGTTTTTGTTTGAACTGCTCCGTGTAGTAGGGGGAGGGCAGGTGCGCATCGATGATCAGCTGCAGCTCGTTCAGTGATGGATTATTGACGAGGATCCGTGGCTTCAGCCTCGACTCGATATAATCTGGGAGATCTGAGAACGAGTCAAAGTTGGAGGTGAATGCAATACGAAAGTCCGGGTGTGCGGGTACCCGGAGGCCTGGCAGCAGCGATGCCTCAATATACCTGCGGTGATCCAGGAGCGACGCCATCGATGCAAACGCGTGCTGGGGTAGGCGGGTAAACTCATCAAGGATCACAACACCGCCAACGAGGGCTGCCGTAAGAACAGGGCTTGCCGTGTACTGGATATTTTTTTCAGCATCGATATTCAGGCTGACCGTGAGATCGTTTGGTTCCATATCCCCCTGGCAGTTCATCATGAAAAGGGGCCGCCCGTAATCCTGGGCAACTGCCATTGCCATGGTGGTCTTTCCCATCCCGCTCGGCCCCAGCAGGAGGGGGTTTAGGGGGGGGTCCCGTGGATTATTCGAGATCCAGGAGGCGAGCAGTTTCCCGAACGGCTCGTGCTGTCCCCTCCAGACAACTTTTTCAACCAGTTCAATCGGCTGGCAAAGGTGGATAATCTTTCCTCTGAAGTGATATACTTCCGGGATATGGTTTGTTTGCTCGATGAAGGGAATCGGAATGGATTGTCCCCCGGCCAGTTGACCGATTTGGTGTGATCCCTCTGCAATGTGTCCAGAACTGCAGATCTCCTCTCTCTCTATCATACATTACTGTTTGTAATCAAACAGTAATTAATTTTATGTTCAACAGTTAGAAAAAAGGCCACATACACCATTGCAAAATTTGTTTATGAAATGCCCTCCATACAAGGCAGATAACTGTTCAACAAGAGAAAAATTTAATACCAGATCGCGTGCAGTGATTACCATAAAAAGGATGTATCGTGAAAAAATCCTCTTCGCTCGAAGATGTGCAGGATTCTCCTCCCCCTGATACTCTTCGGCGGGTCAACCATTTGCTGAGCGTTCTCGAACAGTTATATAAGGACATGGACCGTCAGCAAAAAGCACACCACCAACACTTTGAGAGATTAAAATCCGAAACAGCAAAAGCGATGGAAGAGGCCCGCCTCCACATGGAACTTCTCCTCCGGATCAACACCGGTGAATCATCTCTCTCCTTTGAACTTCCAATCAGGGATGAAAAACTGAAGAAAGCCTGGGAAGCGCTCTTCCGGAACCCAGACGGTGCCACTGCCGAAACCGTTGCCAGCGATCTCGACCGGCACAGGAGTACGGTCTCGACCTATCTCAACATGCTGGTCACCCTGGGATATGCAGAAAAATTTCGCAAAGGTCACGAGATATATTATAAAGCAATCATTAAGACCGAGAAGGAAGAGAACTTCAGGTGAGCATGGAACCCAATTTGTCTGTATGGGAAAAAATTATCACTGTTTCCTCTCCGGGTGGGGGTACGGGGAAGAGCGAGATTGCTGCCCACATCGCCTATATTCTCGCAAACCGCGGAAAAAGCGTCTGGCTCATCGATGCGAATCTCTTTACCCCATCTCTCGATATCCTCTATAATATCCATTATCACAACTGCGATACCCTCAACGAATTTCTTCTCAATGACAAATTGTCAGAGATACCAGTCTGCGATATCTCCCACCTGACAAAACACCAATCGCACGGCCGGCTCTATCTTACCCCGTGTATACGGAATGATTCTGAGAAGCGTTCCCAGACAGAAACTGCACTTATCGAGAATGACAATATTTGCGAAAAGATTCCCGAAGCAATCTGTCAGGGGCTTGGAAAAGAGATCGACTACCTTATCGTTGATACCCATCCTGGTTTTGAACGTATCAACCAGGCCTGGTTTGCAATCACGAACTATCTCATTCTTATATCACGGATAACCCCTGTGGACATCGAGAACCTGGGTATGCTCCTGAAAGAAAAAAATCTCCTGGATATACGGAAGAAACTCGTGGTGTTCAATAATGTCTACATTGACGAAGGAAGAAACGCGCACAAGACGATGAAAAACAATGAAATGCAAGGAAAGTTCCTTTACTACCTCAAGAATCCCTCAGTAATCACCGGTATAAACCCGGAAGAAGACAATTCTGTGGAGATTTTCAGGCATCCTATCCCCTATTCAGAAGCGCTTGCTACATTTTCCAAAGATAAAGGATTGTATATGCTGACTCACAAGGTGAGTGATTTCACTCTAATCATGAAAGCGCTTGCAGAAAAGATAGAAAATGATCTTGGAAAACAGTAAATAACCTGGATCTCTTTTTCACCAAGGTAAAATTTTCCAGACGATGCTATTCGATCGCACCTTTCACTACAATCAAGGTAATATTATCTCCGCTCCCGTTCTTCAGTGCCTCCTGCACCAGGATCTCGCACTTTTTTTTGAGGTTATCAGGATATTCCATCACAATCTCCTGGATTCTCTCTTTCCTGACGTAATCATGCAATCCATCTGAGCTCATGAGGAGGATATTTTCCCGGATATTGGTAGAATACAGATCCGGTTTCAGGACACTTTCTGGATCACCCACCGCCTGGGAGATGATCGTATTCAACGGGTGGCGCCATGCCTCTTCAGGGGTTATCTGCCCTGCATCAAGGAGTTCCTGGATATAGCTATGATCTTTTGTGTGACGGATCGAAGTTCCATTAATGATAAATGCCCGGCTGTCACCGATATTTATGAGGGTGCAGTCGCCCTCTTCGTCAATGATGCAGATGAGGAGGGTCGTTGCCATTCCATTAAGATCCCTGTCCTGATCAGAACGGGCAAGAATCTCCTGATCAGCCTTGATTATTACATCCCCGAGTTTGGTTGTTATGGACTCATGCTCTTTTTGCATCTCGTTTTTGAGGCATTCGATTGCGATTGCACTTGCAATTTCTCCCGCTGCATGACCTCCAAGACCATCTGCCACCCCAAAAACATAGTAATTTCCAATTTTTTCTGCACAGCAGGAGTCCTCGTTTCTCTCCCTCTTCCCCCTCTCTGACAGAGCATAAAACTGGATTTTCACCATATCTCTCGCTTATCCCATTTGAATGACTTCTGCCCAAATTACAGATAGATCAATACGTATTCCCTCCAAAAATTATTTATCTGTCTGCTTTTCTATTGGATACTGTTTATTTCGCATGAAACGGGAAACAAAATCCATAGCACTGTTTGATGACGGCTCCAGGGTATCCACGTACCTGAAACTCCATTTTCAGAATACCCCTGGTTTCTCAGTCACCAGGGTGTATTCAAGGGACGAACTGGAACACCGGATGAAAAAAGCACCGGTCGACATCATCATCGCTCCCGCCAGGAACCCCGTTCATGCATATTCCGGAGGATGCAAAGGAACCAGGCTCTGTCTCTTCTGGAGTGCGGTCCAACCCGGAAAGACCGTTCGTTCCCGGGACCGGCTCTCGTTCCTGTTCGAGATAGAAACTCCTGATACCTCGCTCTCGTACCATTCATCCCGCGATGAGTCCATCCCGGAGCAATTTGATACACTTGGACGGTTGCTTGCGAGGATTGACAGGTATCACCGGGATTTTATCCGGTTCCAGGCGGATACAGAGATCCTCCAATCAATCGTTGAAGAGACCATGACCGGGATCCTCTCCCTGATCCGGAACAGGATCCAATGGGCAAACCGCGAAGCACAAAGGATGCTTGGACGCACGGGGATGGAACTGACAGGAAAAGAATTTTCCTCGCTATTCCCAGATGATCGGCACTATCGTGAGGCGATCAGCCAGATCTCCCGGAACCGTGGCTCCGGGGGTTGGGGATGGGCCCGCTGCCCGCTGGTCGGCACATCAGGGGAGTTCGTCGAATGCACCATACGGATGCGACGGTTGAACCCGATGAATGCGGAGAAAGGCTCCCTTGTCCTGATAGAAGACGATCGTGAAAAGCGACACCTAGAATGGGCGATCGGCAAGTACCAGGAGAAGATGGCAAAAAATGAGATGAAATATCTCGAAGCACTCAAACAAATGGACCAGGTCGTTATAAAAACCGATCCAAACGGTACAATCACCTTCTGGAATACCCGGGCAGAATCGGCGTTTGGGTTCAGCGCCGGGGAAGTGACCGGGAAAAACATTGTCGCGGTCACGTGCGATACCGGGTCACGGTCGGCAAAGGACATGACCGTACTCCTCTACGACCCCGGCCCCGGTCATGAGAACGCCCCTTTGCAGATCCTCGAGAACAGGAAGAAGGACGGCGGGCTTTTCTGGACTGCCTGGAACACCCTTCCCTGCCGGGACATTGCCGGTACAATGGCCGGCATTGTATGGATTGGACAGGATATCACTGATGGTGACCCATCGCGACCCTCCTCCTCCATGACCGGCCCATGGAAACAGCAGCTCCTGGAAGGGACCGATGTCGCAGAAGAGGTCTTTGACATCCTGTTCCACACGGCAATACAGCTGGGGAGGGGGGGCAGGGAATCAAGGAAGATCGGTACCTCCTTTATAATCGGTGATGCGGAGCGGGTCATGGCGCATTCACGGCAGTGCTCTATCAATGCATTTGAGGGAAAGGTGCAGGAGCAGCGGATGATACAGGACCGGGGAACGGTCGAGAATATCAAGAATCTCGCTCTCCTCGATGGTGCCTTTGTCATCGGGGGGTCCGGGTTCATCCATGCATCCTCCCGCCAACTCCTCGCCGATCTTTCCGATATCGCAATCCCGGAAGGGTTTGGCACCCGCCATGCATCCGCGGCAGCAATGACGAAAATGACCCGGTCGATCGGGATAGTCGTCTCTGAAAGTGGCGGTACTATCACTCTGTTCAAGGAAGGAACGCTGGAAAAACAGATTGAGCCGTGAGAGAAGAACCGGAATTATGGGGCAACCTGGAGTGAGAAGACTCATGTCTTTTCCCGGGAAGCACTACGATTCCCGATAACAGAGTACTGCATCCATAACTATGATTACCATGACAACCAAGAGTAGCCCCATGCAAAGGAGTGGAGTGAGACATAAACAATGGGAGATTGCCGATTCGCTCTGTTCCTATCTTAAAACCGGTAAGGTGCTCTACGGACAGGTCAACGAGATCATCAGTACCTGTAAGATAGAGGCTGATGGGTATACGGTTGCAAAATTCCTTGAACGTGCCCAGTCAATGGCCCATTCACCATTCCTGGTCCAGCGGACATCCAATCAGAAACGTCCCTACAGTGGCCTTTTTTATCGGATTCAACTGAAGGGAAAATAGTTCGAGGATTTTTTCGAATTAATCCCGATCCTGGGAAACTCCGTAAGATGAAGAATTCTCAAGCTGTTGGGCTCTATTTACCTCTTCATGGCGCTGAAATCTATTGGCAGACCCATTTTTTAAATTTTTATTCTGCTTATTGCTGACGTTCACGTGCAATAATCCTGTCCGAACAACCATCTGTAGGGAGTATAATACACTGGCATGAGCCACAGTACACAGGCCTTTCCGCTGCAGAAGGGTTCGATACCTATCCACTCACCATTGAATACAGGCCCTGATGTGTCGGAGTGCACGACGCTCATGGCATGCCAGACAAAATGGCATGGGAAGGAGCTACCTCTTTTCGCTGACATGAGAAATCCGCCTTTCGATATGACTCATAATTGTAAAGGGTCAAAGAATTAATTATGGATAGCAACGAGCATCTGTTCCATCCGAATTCATCAAGAACGGGAAGTCCCCGGGGATAGATGCTTCCCGTTTATCATTGGAATAGTGTATAGATACAGATATCTCCCGGGTCATTCTTCACCTGTCTGTAGCAATCAATTGGGAGATTGATACGACCCAGGGGGGTTTCCAACGAAGATTGGGCACCAGGAATACTTCGGGAGGGATCTGCAGATCCGGGGCGGCAAGGTTGTTCCCGGAGGAGTGAAGAATCGGACCGGATTTCATGTTCCGGTCTGAAAAACCATCCCGCACCAGAGGGATTTGGCACATGAAATTACGGACACTGCTGCATATTTTGCGGATCGAGGGCCTGACGCCTTTTACCGGATGTGCAGTCCTTATTGGTGTTGCCGTCACGCTCTGGGAGACCGGGTCTTTTGAGGCAGAATGGGATCTTTTTCTTATTGCTGCCTTTGCCGCATTCCTTGTGCATGTCGATGCCCACATCTGGAACGATATCATGGATCTCGATATCGACCGGTGTGAGAAGAGCAGGGAGACCGGACGCGACCGTCCTCTCGTATATGGCTGGGCGACTGTCGAGGAGTATAGAACGATGTCGTTCATCCTCACGACTGTCGTGGTGATCCTTGCCGCATACCTCACCGCCTTTCGGATATGGATGCCGCTCTTTTTTCTCCTTGGATTTTTATTCGATTATGGGTACAACCACCCGCGGATTGCACTGGGTCACCGGCCTTTCACCGAATGGTACATCTTCCCCTGGCTTGTCGTGGGGGTGACCGTCACCATTGTGTACGCTGCTACCGGTATCTTCTCATTGCTCGCATTCCTATTGTCTCTCATGCACGGAATGACGGTGACGTGTTTTGGGGTCTCCATGATGCGCAGGGACGCCGGTTCCGATTCTGTGGGAGGGAAACGTACCACAGCGGTCGGGTATCCTGAGGCTCCCCACTCCACGATGTACGGGATAATAACCATGCTGCTTGCAGTAATTATGATCCTCCCGATGACCATGCTCCTCGGCACCATAAACCTCGCTTACCTCCTCTGTCTCACCACCGCTGTCTTCGCTGCAATCAATACCGTTCTTGGCGCCAGGATCGACCAGCTCTGCACTCGTGCCTTGTATTCAGTCTTCCCGGATTTTGAGGAGAGGGCAAACAAGCTGATGCTGCAGCAGGTTGGGGCGTCGACTGTCCATGCAGTGGCCATCTCGATCATTCTGGTAATCGGAGGAGGGTTTGTGTGAGGATCGCCATTGCAGGTGCCGGGATTGCCGGTGCATACGTTGCCCATCTTCTCAGGAAGAAAGGGATCGAACCGGAACTCTTCGATACCATGGAGCACGATACCACCTGCGGATTCAGGTCCTGCGGGTGGGGTGCTCCCCGAGCGATTGAGAGCTACCTTGCACGAGCAGGTTTGGACTTTCATGACTACCTCCTGGAACCGATGAGTTCCATGACCTTCGATGGCCTTGTCGCAAGAACCCCGCTCTGCTCCATTGATAAGCCCCATCTCCTGAGAGATCTCTCTTCAGGGCTTCCCGTGCACAGGGAACCGCTGGGCACGAAGGAAGCTGATTCCTTCGATGTCATCATCGATGCGACGGGGATCAACCGTGCGTTCCTCCCCCCCTGCAGGTCGGACCTGGTCCTTCCAACGGTGCAGCAGAGGGTGAAGGTAGAATCACGGGGAAGTACACATCTCGGGGCTGGGGTCTATGGGAACAGAATCCCGGGACTCGGGTACTTATGGATCTTTCCTCTCGGCAAGGGGTTGTACCATATCGGTGTCGGCGGGATCCGTCTTGACCGGCATGAGAGCATCATAGAACAATTTTACGAAGAGAATGCCCGGCGGTATTCCTTTACTCCGATCTGCAGTTGCAGAGGAGGGGTCCGGGTAGCCTCCCCGTATTACTCGATGCCTCTCCAGGCCTCACGACTACGGGAGGATGGGGCCCCCCAGCGTATTATCGGCGTGGGTGAGGCGATCGGGACCGTCGCGCCTTTTACCGGGGAAGGGATCATCTACTCGTTGGAATGTGCCCGCCTGCTCTCCGATTCCTGGCCGGATACAGGACAATATGCAGCGAGCGTTCTTGCCAGGTTCCAGTGGATGAGAAAAGAGCGTGAGACGCTCGATTACCTGCTGTCAGTCGGAAAAGAGAGCGGCCCGCGGCTCCGGGACCGGTGGCGGTTCTACCAAAATGCCCGGCGATCTGGGATCTCTCTTTCCCTGATAGAAGCGTTCAGGCGGATGGGAGGCCTCTCGAGATGGGTGGAAAACCCCTGAGAGCAGATGAGGCACGGGTCATCATTGATATCTCCGCTTTAGCGCCAGAAGACTATCTGATGGAATTTTCAAATTATCCCAAAGTCTTCGGGCGATAATACTTTATTTGAGTATAATGTAATCGGTTAGTACAGATTCAGGAAACGGTGAAAGATATGAACCAAAAAACGGCAATCGTGGCGCTCGGCATGTCCCTCGTGCTGCTTATCGTGGCAGTATCCGGCGGCATGATACTCCCCTTAAGCGATCAAGGAAAAGAGCATTCCAGTGCACCGGAACATTCTCAGGTCATCAGTGGAAATTTCGACATCGAGCGGGTTGATTTTATCCATTACGCAAAGCCGACCGGCCCGACAAAACCGGCTCCAACAACCCCGACCTGTTATAAACTGATGGGGATCAAGTGGAAGAAGCTGCCGGTTTCCTATACCATCAACCCAATCAACAATGAGGGACTATCTGCGGAGCAGGTCTTCAGCAATCTATCGACCTCCGCAGAGACCTGGGACGCAGCTACCACGAAAGAACTCTTCAGTAATTCGTATACGACCGGCAACGTGGCATTCGGAAAACTTGACGGCAAGAACGCGATCGTGTTCGGCCCATACTCCGAAGCCAATGTTATAGCTGTCACGTCGGTATGGTACTCAAGGCCCACCAAAGAGATCGTCGAGTTCGACATGCTCTTCAATGATAAGTGGGCCTGGGGGGATGCCACCAGTAAACCATCCCTTATGGATTTCCAGAACATCGCCACCCACGAATTTGGCCATGCTGCCGGCCTTGCAGATCTGTATACGGATACCTGCACCTTTGTGACGATGTACGGATATTCGGGAGCAGGGGACGTGGAGAAGAGGACCCTCGCACAACCCGATATAACCGGATTGAGGGCGATCTACGGCGTGTAACAATCTCCTTCATTTTATTTTCCCGAATCCTTCAGGAATAATGGATTTTTTTCGTTTCCCCTACGAATTCAACAGTGGGGTGACCTGCATTGACGGGCATCTACCTGGGATAATTGACGGTGAAGCACGCACTCATGCAGTCAGGCGACGAATCTTACACGGATCACACGGGTATGAATAATCGTCCCCTTTTTTCGTAAAAGACGGCCCTTTGAGCCAGTGCTCTTTCAGCACAGGTCGCCAGGACCTGTTCACTCCTTCACCAGGTCAAAGACATACCGGCCGATCCCTGGGGCAACAAAACCACACGGGTGACAGGCGTTTGCAAGAAGGCCTTTCTCCCTGAATAATGGCTGCAGAGATTCGACCTCCCGCCGTGATTTGAACGTGGAGAAATGAATCCAACCCCCCTTTCGTGTCACCCTGGCAAGAACGTCAAGAATGGAATCGAGCCCGTAAGGGGTCGGGGAGATCACCCTGTCAAAGCCCGGGCTTACCAGATTGGCGATATTGAATGCATCATCGCAGATTGCCCGCACCTGGGGAGAGACACGGTTCAGTTCCAGGTTCACGGAGAGCCAGCCAAATGCGTCCGGGTTCTTCTCGATCGCGACCACCTCCGCCCCCCGTGCTGCTGCCGGGATGACACACGGTCCGACCCCGCAGAAGGGGACGAGCACCCGTTCCCCGGGGGTAACCATCTCTGCCACCCGCATCCGTTCGGTAGCAAGCCGGCTGTTGAAAAATACCCTTGCCACGTCCAGCCGGTACCGGTACCCGAACTCACGGTGCTCGGTCGTGGTAGCAGACCCGATAAGGACTTCAAACCGGGCAACCCGCTCATCTCCTTCGAGCTTCCCTGACTTCCTGAGCACCGTCCTGATATTCCGCCGGCTTGAAAGGAGGGCAAGTGCTATCTCTTCCTTGTATGCCTCGAGTCTATCGTTGATGGTGATGATCGCCACATCCCCGATGACCTCGTACCTGTCCGATACGAGCTCGAGCTTTTCATCAGGGATGATACCGGCAAGGGTCTTGCGAAGGTGCATACCGGGATCTTATGTTCTGCAGCCCTCCTCTTAAAACACTCCAAAGAGAGTGCGACGAACATGTTGCAGGATGGGCAATTCACCGGGAAAAAACCTGCACGAAAAAAATTATCCGGGGGTATCCCCGGTCTCCTTTACCATCTTCATCTGGTCGATGAGGATCTTGTATGCCGAGATGAGGAGCGCGAGGAAGAACGGCCCGAAGATAAGGCCCGGGATCCCCATCAAAGAAATCCCTCCTATGATCCCGACCATCAGCAGGATGGGATGGATCGCCACCCGCTTCCCCATCAGCCTGGCCCTGATGTATGAGCCGGGAAGCCAGAGGATGACGGGATATATGATGAAAATTGCAAAGAGTGCGCCGGGAATATCGCCAGATGCCAACTCAAAGAGGACGATGAAGGCGATCACAATGAATGGCCCGATTATCGGGATGAACTGGGAGATACCGGCAACGATGGCGAGCTGGAGGTATCCCGGGTATCCCAGCAGGTAAAAAACGGGAAGCGCTAACAGGAATGTGAGGAGAGCTATCTCCACCGTGACGATATAGATGGCATAGAGGGTGTTGACCGTCAGCCCCGATATCTTTTCGATCGACGCATTCAGCCTTCCCGGAAGGGATTCATGTATCTCCCGGGCGACAGCAGGCCCTTTGAGGAGAAAAAGAAAGACACTAGCGAAGAAGAGGAACGTAAAAAAGACCATGGCAGGAACATTGACAATCAACGGAAGCAGGAATCCCTTGAGAACGGTGACAACCATATCGAGAGCATTTCCCATTGCAGCCCCAGGGAGGAGTGAATCTGGCGCAAGCGAGCCAAGCCAGGCGATAATGGTTGAGATCATACCAAAAACCATTCCTGAACCTGAAATGAGGATACTGACTAACAGGTAGAGAAGGCCCGCAATTACCAGGAATGCGATGAGGGTGACAAGGGCAGCAGATGCGGGCTCCTTCATGTGCTGGCAGAACTTCCGATGGAGCGGGTAGAGCACCACGGCAAGGGTCATGCCGAGAATAATCGGGCTCGCAAGCGGGAAGTAGACGACAAAAACCGTCAACAGGATGAGAAAAATGACGATGATGGTAAGGAGGTCATACCGCATCGTTTCAAGTACCATACCTATGGCTTATCCTCAGGGGATACATAATACCTGGTCTCGTCAGGAACCAGAGGTATCACACCGGATTGTGTGCATCCTGTGGTGTACTGCATCAATGCCGATCCTGACGATTTTTCCAGAAATCATCAGAAAGGCTGAATATATATTCACCCGGACGCAAACTCTGAGTACCTCATGGAGAAGAAAAAGAGCGTTCTTGTGGAGGTGCAGATCGGGAAGATCTTTGCATCCGTCTTTCTCATCGGGATCGGGCTCCCGCTGGTCCTTGGGACGCTTCTTGGAATTCCCCTCACCTCAGTGCTCTCCTTTATCGGCTCGATAGCTCTCCTCCAGGCACTTGCCGCACCGGTTGGGGTGCTCCTTGGTTTCGAGCCCTGGGTGGTCCTCTCGATCATGACCTGCTTTGCGGTCGGGATCTGCCTGGCCATCTGGGAGTTGCTCCAGACCTTTGCCCTCACTTCAGACCGGGTCAACCGCTGGATTGGCAGGGTCGAGCTGAAGATGCAGGACCATAAGTACCTTCACCGCTACGGCCCGATATCCTGCATATTGATCGCATGGATCCCGGGAATCGGTCTTTATGGCACCCCGGTCATTGCCTGGATCCTCCGGTGGGACCGGATATTGTCCGTGATCTTCACGGTCACCGGTTTTTTCCTCGCATCGCTCCTGATCCTTGTTATTGCAGAAGGGGCGTCGATAATCATTGGATAAAATAGCGTGAGAGTGCGTATTACCAAGGTACCGATCATCGCGGACCTCATTTTCCAATGAAAATGGCGCCACCATTTTCATGCTTTATACACGACCTCGAGGGTCATTGACGGTTGGCATGAAAACAGTCACGATGCAGCACGGCAACAAGCATACAGAATGAAAATCCCGCGGTTTTCATCATGGGGGCATGTGACCAAGAGGTATCATATGAGTTTCATACCGGTGCATATTCCAGGGTAGAGACAAAATTTCCCCAACCAAAGGCTGGACCGGGCAAAAATGCTCAACCAATTCACAAAAAAAAGAGATGTGCTCACACTTCCCTGAACTCTGCATCGATAACCCCGGGTTCACTGGGCCCTCCCCGCAGCAACACGACAAGGGCCCCGATAATTGCGACAGCCCCGGCAACCATCAGAAATGCCCCGAGAAGCTGGAAGATCAGGACGACCGAACGCTGGAGAAAGACAAGGATGACGATACCAAGCCCGGCAAGCAGGAATCCTCCTGCTGCAAGGAGAACTCTCCGTATTGCAGGGGCAGGCTGGAAGAGAGCCGTAAATGCCCCGACCAATCCTGCAATGATGCATCCTGCCCCGATCACGATGGCAATGAACGTTGCAGTGCTTTCAGGGTTCATGAACGAATACACGGCAAGGATCACTGCAATGACGCCCAGGACGAGCGGAACTGCAAAAAATCCCCCGCTGCCCTTCGCGAGGAATGCTGCGGCTGCAAGAAGGATAATCCCTGCAAGAAGGGCGATCACCGCAAAGAGGTAGATCACCAGCCTGAGCGAGAGATCAGGGAAGAAAAAGAACATTCCCCCGATGAGAAGGCCGATTATCCCAAGGGTGAGCGGATATCTCCATGAATCTGTCGTGCAGAGCATGCCGTAGGATGCCATTGTACTGGGTATTTCGCCTTTCTGGCATTAACCCTGTGGGTAAGGGGAGGATGCAGCAGAGCAACAGATCCAGGGCAGCTCCTACTCCCATCCAGTATAAAAATGCGAGGGCTGCACTCCCAGGGAACATGGAGCAGCATCCGCAGTTCAGGATGTGGGGGTGCAGATCAGAAGGGTAAAGTACATCAGCCGGTTGCCTCTTCCCCATGGAAAAACGACTTGATTCCCATTGTGGCACACCCCTCCGAAAGGGAAATGGCTGAGCCATTTTGGCCTGAAAACCGGATTCACGAATTTTTTACTTGAGGAGATGTGACGAGGGAGTCTCTTGTGCCTTCGTGAAAATAAATTCTGCGGAACAGCGACCTGCCCTTACGATCTCATGCCCTCTCACCAGTCTGCGGGAGAAGATCCCTTATCGCTTCCTGGGTGAGCCGGCCCTTCTTCCCGATAACTTCCGAGATCCTGATCCGGCAGATCCGGCCAATGACCAGATAACTCTCGCCCATCAGGTCAAGCCCTCCTTCCGAAAAGTCATCGATGCAGAGCGGGATTGCGGGTCCTTCGAAAGGCGGTGTACTTGACACCGGGCTGACAAACAGCCAGCCCTGTCCCGAGGCCCCCAGGACAACCGCCGGTCGCACCTTCAACCCCCGTCCCGTGGAAAGACAGAGCGGGACGAGAAGGACATCCCCGCGGAAATAGGATCCCATGACGAAAAAAGTATCAGCACACGGGTGCATAAGGCATCCGGTGGGACACGGGAGAGAGGGCGGATTCTGCGGTTGGATCGGGCAGTAGTACAACACCGACCCGCACCTGACTCGAAATACCAGGGGAGGTGTCCTTCCGCTGATGCATTGGTATCGGGATGATTGCCCCCGTCGTTGCCTGGAATCATGTGCCGGAAAAACCTTGAGACCATGCCGATATTGTATCGGTCACAAAAGTGACATAGGGTGAGACAGAAAAGATCCACGCACCCCCGCCTCATCGCGTCAGCGGATCCAGGAGTCAAAAAATATTCTAATTTCGCCCTCCAGCCCTTTATCAGAAAAATGTGAGGGTCAGGATTTTTTCCTTGCTGCGAGGAAGAGTATCCCGAGCCCGGCAAGAATGGTCAGGGGAAGGAGACCGGTCTGAGTGGGGGTTGGTGTTCCGGACGGGAGGAGGGTTGCCGAGATCTGGGAGGTCTGGCCGGCCGTTACCCCCTGGGTCGCCTGCCAGTCCTGGTATCCGCTCATTTTTACGAGTACGGTGTAGGAACCAGGAGTGAGACTGTCAAGCGTGAGGGGAGTGAGCCCCTTGAAGGCATTGTTCAGGTATACTTCTGCACCGCTGGGGGCTGATATGATCGATATGCCACCAGTTGTTGGGTTCTGGACGGGATTCAGGGTGACGGAAACTACGTAGTCCTGGCCTGCCGCCACATTCCGGGTGGTCTGATAGTCCTGGTATCCTGACTTGGAGAGGAGAAGCGTATGCGTCCCGGGTATGACCTGCGTGAAGACCAGCGGGCTTCCGGAACGAGTCTGGCCGATATAGACGCCATCCCCATAGACGCTCGCGCCGGATGGGGAGGAGCTGATGCTCACCGTGGCATACTGGGGTTGCGGGTTATTCACGAGCGTTGGACTCAGGTAGGTAGTGGCACCGGATGCGATGCTCGCGGAGCCTGTCCAGTCCTGGTACCCTGCCTTGACCAGCTTCACCGAATGCTGTCC
>CAZRAQ010000006.1:0-8651 GCA_964598015.1 uncultured Methanoregula sp.
GGGGTAGTAGGGTAGCCTGGTCCATCCTAGAGCGTTTGGGACGCTTTGACGGCAGTTCGAATCTGCCCTACCCCATCTCTTCTCCCGCATCGGACCCATTTTATGGATTATGAGCAGCAATTATTCACGCATGGATACGAAGAAAGCCCGCCGGCTGTTTTCCCTGCTTGCCGGGAGATACCCTGACCGGTGGGCCTGCGAACGGTATTCTGCACCCCCGTTCGAGGTGCTGATCACCACCATCCTCTCTGCGCAGACAACCGATAAGTCAGTGGATGCAGTCAGGGATGACCTTTTCTCCCGTTTCCCCAACCCAGATTCCCTTGCGATGGCAGATATCGCCGAGGTGGAACAGATCATTCACCGTACCGGTTTCTTTCATGCGAAGGCAAAGCATATCATCGCTGCATCCCGGGCACTCATCGAGCGGTTCGATGGAGCGGTCCCCGATACCATGGAAGATCTCCTGACAATCCCGGGGGTAGGGAGAAAGACGGCCAATATCGTGCTCTATCATGGATTTGGGATCAACAAGGGAGTGGCGGTGGATACCCATGTGTTCAGGCTCGCAGGACGGCTCGGTTTTTCAGACGCGGCGAATGCAGAAGGCATAGAAAAAGACCTGATGCGCCTCTTCCCGGAAAAGGACTGGGGGATTCTGACCGATGTGCTGATATCGCATGGCCGGGCGATATGCACGGCACGAAAACCGGCCTGCACCACCTGCCTGGTCTCCCACCTCTGCAGGTATTATGCTGAAGTGGTGCAGCAGAAGAACCAGGAATAGGCAGCACCACTCCGATGCCCGGATACCGCCCTGTCGGATAGTGGGGATGCCAGAGCGGCAGAGGTGAGCAGAAGGAGCACCCCCAGGCACGCCAGAAGGGAGTGGCATCTTATTTTTGTGGAAAGAGAGTGGTTGAAGTCAGGGCACTCTCCCTTGGGTCTCCTATTCTGGTCCTGGGGACTGCTGCCACACCATCATACGAGGTTCACAAGGTAAAAAATCCCGGTAAAAAAGACAAAGCCCATGAACGCGCTCACCGGGATGGTGAGGATCCACGCCCACATGATCCGCCGCGCCACACCCCACCTCACCTGGCCGGCACCCTGGGTTGCCCCGACTCCCATGATCGAGGAGGAGATGACATGGGTAGTGCTGACGGGGATACCCGCAATCGAGGCCCCGATGATTGTCGCAGCACCGGATGTTTCGGCGGCGAACCCGTCCACTGGCCTGAGGCGGGTGATATTGTACCCCATTGTCTTCACGATCCGCCATCCTCCCGTGAGTGTCCCGAGCGCTATCGCCGCATGGGCTGCCAGGATAACCCACATCGGGACCGGCAGGTTGTTCGGATCGACTGAAGCGCCATAATACCCGATACTGAAAAGGAGGGGAGTGATGATCCCCATCGTTTTCTGGGCGTCGTTCGTGCCATGGCTGAAACTGTAGGCTGCAGCAGAGAAGAGCTGCAATCTCCGGAAATGCCGCTCAGCGACCATACGCTGGGCCCCTTTCGCGATCCAGAGCACACATGCCATGAAGAAGAAGGCGAGGATAAACCCGATAATCGGGGAGAGGACCATGAAGATGATAATGGTGTCCAATGTACCGAGTTTTATTGCGACAAGCCCCGCTGCTGCGATACCGGCTCCGGTAAGGCCACCGATAAGGGCATGGGAAGATGAGGTAGGGAGGCCGGAATACCAGGTGATCAGGTTCCATCCTATCGCCCCCAGAAGAGCGGCGAGGATGATGTAGGGGACGATCACGGTATCAACGTAATTGAGATTGATGATCTTGCTGATGGTGCTCGCCACAGCGACACCGAAGAAAAATGCTGCGATAAAGTTGAAGAACGCGGCAAACACAACTGCCTTTTGCGGCGAAAGCACTTTTGTGGAGATGACGGTTGAGATCGAGTTTGCCGAATCGTGGAACCCGTTGGTGAAATCAAACGCGAGCGCGATGAAAATGATAAACGCGATGATGTCCGGGGTCGGGACTAGCATGGCGTCACCACAATCCCGGCACCCTGTTCACGAGAACCATATCCTGTATTCACCTGGTTTTCACCCGCAGAATCCCCCGGATCAGGAATGCCGGATCGCGAGATCGGAGAGGATGTTGGCCACGTCCTCGCACTTGTCCGTCGCAATCTCAAGGTATTCGTAGATGTCCTTGTACTTGATGATGTCCACCGCACTCTTGGTCTTGAAGAGGTCTTTGATTGCATGAGCAAGGACGTCATCGGCAACATTCTCGAGCCGGTTCACCTCGATACACCGCTTCTCGATCTGCATCGGGTCCTTGATCGACCGGATGCACTTGACCGCCTGCTCGATCTCGATCACCGAGAGCTGGATAAGCCGTATCAGCTCCCGCATGTACGAGTCGATCTCGGGGATCTCGTAATAGTCCATCTTCCGTGTCGTCGAATCGATGTAATCGAGGACGTCGTCAAGGGACGATGCGAGATGCGAGATCTCGTCGGGCTGGAGCGGGGTGATGAAACTGAGGTTCAGCTGCTCGTAGATCTCATGGGTGATCTTGTCACCCTCGTGTTCGAGCTGCTTGATCTGCTTGGCATACTCCTTCAGGTCGCCAAAATTATCGGTGAGATCCACAAGGCGATAGGACGCCAGCACAAGCACTGCGGAGAGACGGTCGAAATGGTCAAAAAAGATTGCATCCTGGGGAATTATCCATTCCTTGAGGCCCACGGTTGATCGATGCTACATCACTTCTTACAGGTAAAAAAACTCCGATCTGAAACTGGGTACGAAAGGCACAGGAGACTCCTTCGTCACATACCCCCGGATGAAAACCGCGAATGCGGTTTTCACGAGCGGGGCTGGTGATCGTTGGGTATCATAGGCGTTTCATGGTAAAATCATGAACAACCACCTATGACCCCCCTGTGGTCTGGCGTAAAGTATGAAAAAGGCGGAGCCTGTTTCATTGCAAAATCATGAACAAAGGAGTTGAGAAGCAATGGACCGAGCGGGAATTGAACCCGCGGCCTCTTCCATGCCAAGGAAGCGATCTTCCTCTGATCTATCGGCCCGCTCCTCCTAAGTTGGTCACGCTTGGTTAAAAGAATTGTTTATCGGGAGCCTGGGGGTCCGGGAAAGAATCCCCCAGGACCGGGTTCGTTATCAGCCTGACCGATCCAGCCGCGGCAGGTATCCCATGAGCCGGTCCCGCGCCGCAGAGAGCGGATGCCGTTTCAGGACGACCCCGTTCCTGATAAACGTAGACAGGAGAGGAGTTCCTCCTGCAGGCCCGGGCTGCCCGGACGGCAGAAGCACATGCCGGCCGCCCTGTACGTCCCAGACCTGCTTCTTCCCGCTCTTCTTGCCACGCTTGGCAGAGGGCACCCCGTCGACAGAGACGATGTCCATGGCAAAGTCCACCACCGGGGCATTGGCGATCGCACCCCCCACCCCGAACGCGTCCACGATGTCACGGTACGCGATCACATCCTCCCGCGTCAGCCCCCCGGAAAGCACGATCTGTACGTCAGGGTATCCCGCAGCATCCAGCTCCCACCTGACCTCCTCGAGAATTGCCCTCATGTTCCCCCTCCGGGACCTCGGGGTATCCAGCCTCACCCCCTGCGCCCCGGAGCGCGCACCAGCCAAAGACTCCTTCTTCTCGTCACAGAAGGTGTCGCAGAGAAAGATCCGGGGAACAGCGGGATCGGCGTACCGGTCAAAGGCCTCGAACGCCTCCTCCGGAGAGGGATAGCACATCACAAAGGAGTGGGGCATGGTGCCGGCAAGCGGGACGTGTTCGGGAGCAGCCGTGTTCGAGACCCCGTCAACGCCCCCAATCCATGCTGCGCGCTCGACCATCGTGGCTATGGCCGGGTGCTGTCTCCGGGATCCAAACGAATAGATCTTCTTTCCCCCGGAGATGCACCTGATGGATGCTGCGGCGGTTGCGATTCCCGAGGCATGACAGAGAAAACCGAGCAACGCTGTCTCGTACCGGGCAAAGTCCAGGTAGTGCCCCTCGATCCTGAGCACCGGTTCCCCGGGAAAAAAGAGAGTCCCCTCGTCCATTGCATCGATCGTGACCGGGATCTCTTCCATGAGGGAGAGGACATCATCGAGGCCGCAGAACACCGCCCATTCCCCTGGGAGGCTGGCTGCCGTCACCTCCATGGCAATGACCGGGTTTCTGCCGGACTGCCGGAGGACCTCCTCAGTCCTGACAAAATAGATGTCGGTGCATTCACCCCTCCTGACCGCATCCTCTTCAACCGTGGCAAACCTGCCCATGAACAGAAGATCTGGATCCGCCGGCAGATACAGCTTGCGGGATGGTGTGGAGAGGGCAGGACCGAAAATGATACATCACGCACGAGTGCTCACTATAATGAAGATCTGGAGAGACGCCATGCTGGGAATCATCGGGGGGACAAGCCTCCTCTTTTCAAGGCTGCCTGACGGAGAGGAACGGGTGATTTTCACCCCGTTTGGAAATTCTGAAGTGCTCTGTGGGGACTGCGCCCTGCTCCTGCGCCACCAGCACAACCGTCCCCCTCACCGTATCAATTTCCGGTCGCACCTCGCCGCACTTGCGATCTGCGGCGTCACACGGCTCGTTGTCATCGGGTCAGCAGGGTCCCTGAAGCGCGGGATAGTGCCGGGATCGGTGATCATCCCCTCTGATTACATGAGCATGACATCCATCCCCTCCATCCACGAGCATGCGATCCGGCATGTCCACCCGGGATTCTCCCCTGAATTTTCCCGGGAGCTCGCTGCACTCATTCCTGAAGCACGGCAGGGGGGGGTGTATGTCCAGACTCCCGGGCCGCGGATCGAGACGGCCGCCGAGGTCCGCCTGCTCGCTGCCAGTGCCGACATAGTCGGGATGACGATAGCATCGGAGGCAACCCTGGCACGGGAGCTCGGGATGGAGATCGCCGCGCTCTGCACCGTGGACAATTATGCCAACGGGCTCTCTCCTGAAACCCTCACCTACGAGCATATCCTGGCATGTGCCGAGGCGAACAAGGACCGGACCGGTGCGATGGTGCAGCGGATTATGGAGGGGCTGGCATGAGACGGGACCGGCCTGAAGGATTCCCGGAAAAGCCGGGGTCGATCCTGATACAGGGGGCCCTTACCGAAGAAGGAGTGATCGATATATGCATCAGCGACGAAGGCATCATCGTTGCTGCCGGGCCGGATGCCGGCAGAAAATATGGGGGTGAGGCCGACTGTTGTATCGATGGCACCCGCTCGGTTGCCCTCCCGGGCCTCGTCAATACCCATACCCATGCGGCTATGACCCTCCTGCGGGGATTTGCCGATGACATGCCCCTGCAGCAGTGGCTCTCCGAAAAGATCTGGCCCGCTGAAGCCCACCTGACGGGGGATGATGTGTATTGGGGTACCCGGCTTGCCTGCCTCGAGATGATCAGGACCGGCACCACCGCGTTCCAGGACATGTATTTTTTCATGGAGGATGCCGCCCGGGCAGTGGCGGATGCGGGATTGCGGTCTGTCCTGACGTACGGGTTCATCGACCTTGGGGACGAGGAGCGCCGGGAGCGCGAGATCCGGGCAACCGAACGGTTCGTCGCCCGGGTAAAATCGATGGATAACCCGAGGATCAGGGCAGGAGCGGGACCCCATGCAATCTACACGGTCTCGCAGGAAGGGCTCAGGTGGCTCGCCGGATACAGCAGGGAGGAGGGGATCGGGATCCACATTCACCTTGCCGAGACGGAACAGGAGGTCGCCGATTCAATGAAGGTATGGGGGATGCGACCGCTGCAGGTCCTCGACCGGTGCGGCATTCTCACCCCGCGGACCGTGGCAGCCCACTGCTGCTGGCTTGAACGGGGGGAATGCGTTATCCTCGGAGAACGGGGGGGATCAGTCGCGTACAATCCGGCAAGCAACATGAAACTGGCCGTGAACCGGGCAATGCCCTACCACTGGATGAAAGAGGCAGGGGTGAATGTATCGCTCGGGACGGACGGCTGCTCATCGAACAACAACCTCGACCTGTTCGAGGAGATGAAGACCGGCGCCCTCCTCCAGAAATTTTTCTGGAACGCGCCGACACTCCTGCCTGCTACAGAGATGCTCTCGGCTGCAACGAGGGGGGGAGCTCGGGCGCTCGGGCTCATGTCGGGCATCATCGCTCCCGGAGCACCTGCCGATATCATCCTCCTCGACCGGGACGCCATCTGCAATACCCCGCTGCACAGCATCAGCTCTAACGCGGTATATTCCTGCAACGGATCCGCTGTGTCCACCGTGATCTGCGGAGGCAGCGTGCTGATGATGGACCGGTTCATACCAGGAGAAGAGGAGGTCCTCTGCAACGCATCCGCTGCGGCTGCAGATCTGAAACACAGGACAGGGAATCGCTAATCCCCCACCTCGACGCTCCCCTGGCCCGGGACGCGAATGAGCGATGTGAGGGGCACGGGATGTTCCAGCCGGGGGATATCCGGGGAAAAAGGGAGGCAGCGTTGCCGCTTACGCCGTCTCGATGTGGGAGGCTTCCTCCAGGTGCAGTTCCTGTATCGATACCTCGCGCATCCTGTACTTCTGGATCTTTCCCGTCACGCTCATCGGGAATTCAGTCACGAATTTTACATACCGCGGGATCTTGTAGTGGGCGATCTTTCCCCGGCAGAACTCCAGGATCTCCTCCTCGTTCACGGAAACGCCCTCTTTTGACATGACCCAGGCCATCAGTTCCTCCCCGTATTTGCTGTCCGGGACCCCGATGACATAGACATCGGCAACCTTCGGATGGTGGTGGAGAAACTCCTCGATCTCCCGGGGGTAGATATTCTCCCCGCCCCGGATCACCATGTCCTTCAGCCTGCCTACGATCCTCACGTAGCCCTCGTCATCCATGGTTCCGAGGTCCCCGGTATGGTTCCAGCCGTTGCTGTCAAGGGTTGCATGGGTGGCGCTCGGGTTGTTGTAGTAGCACTTCATCACACAATAGCCCCGGGCGCAGATCTCGCCTATCTCCCCCCGGGGGAGAATCTTCCCGCTCTTCGGGTCGATGATCTTCACCTCAGTGTGGGGAAATACCCTGCCCACCGTGGAGACACGCCGTTCCACCGGGTCCTTCGTGGTCGTCATGGTGATCCCCGGGGAGGTCTCTGTCTGGCCGTAGACGATCACGATCTCGGACATGTTCATCTTCCGGTTCACCTCCTTCATCACCTCGATAGGGCAGGGGGACCCGGCCATGATCCCGGTCCTGAGCGATGCCATGGAATACTGCGGAAAGTCAGGGTGGGACAGCTCGGCGATGAACATGGTCGGGACACCATGCACTGCCGTGCACTGTTCCTGCTCGATGGTTTTCAGCACATCCTCCACGTTGAAGGTGGGCGACGGAAGGACCATGGTCGTTCCGTGGGTCACGCACGCGAGGTTCGAGAGCACCATCCCGAAACAATGGTAGAAGGGTACCGGGATGCAGAGGCGGTCTTTTTCTGAAAAACCCATCCCCTCGCCGATGATATACCCGTTGTTGAGGACGCTGTGATGGGTGAGCACGACGCCTTTCGGGAACCCGGTCGTCCCGCTGGTATACTGGATATTGATGGCATCGTCAAAATCGAGCATCTCAACGCGGGCTACCAGTTCGTCGCTGCTGATCTCTTCACCTCTCTTCATCAGGTCAGGCCAGGAATACATGCCAGGGTAGGCCATATCGCCGATAAAGACCACGTTTTTCAGGAACGGGAACTTTTCAGAATTCAGTTTTCCCGGATGCGACTCGTTTGCTTCGGGACACGCCTCGTAGAACATCCCCACGTAATCCGAAGTCTTGAACCTCCCCTGGAGGATCAGGGTCTGGATCTCAGCCTGCTTCAGCACGTATTCCAGTTCGTACGTCCGGTACGCAGGGTTGATGTTCACCATTATGGCGCCGATCGTGGCAGTCGCAAACTGGACGACGATCCATTCGGCATAATTCATCGCCCAGATCCCCACCCGGTCACCTTTCTCGACCCCGAGTGCCATCAGGCCCTTTGCCAGGCTGTTCACCTGGGAGAGGAGTTCTTTGTAGGTCCACCTGATGCCCTGGTGGACCGATACCACCGCTTCCGTATCCGGGAAGCGGGCCGATACCGATATGAGCATTTCACCGACAGTCATGCCGAGAAGCGGATAGGTCGAGATGCCGCAATCATAGCTCCGGGGATCCATCCTAAAAGAGGAGGATTTTGCAGGATATATGATTACTGATTCCAATGCATAACCATTAAATCGGCGCAATGCGACTTTATTACGGCTGAGGGGTCGTGGCCTAGTCCGGAATGGCGACGGGCTCCAGCGGTCTTTCGCGTCGTGTGAATGATGAAAATGGGTCTATCTGAAGAGAGATGATGATCCGTTGGAGCACTGACGCATGTCGGAGAGACCCGTCGATCGTGAGTTCAAATCTCACCGACCCCACATTTTCTGACTGAATGTTCCTGTGCTTGTATTCAGCCCCATAGTCTCCCTGAAACAAGATTGTGCGATGGATCAGCTGACCCATATTTTCTTCCTCCCTGTTGCTGGTCGCTTCTAAAATCCTGAAGGTCAATCCCTGTCTCCTTTTTCCCGGGCCTTTTGGTATGCTCGAGACCGGCTCTTTTAAAAGC
>CAZRAQ010000006.1:8661-50154 GCA_964598015.1 uncultured Methanoregula sp.
AGAGACCCGTCGATCGTGAGTTCAAATCTCACCGACCCCACATTTCTCTGGATCACCTTTGTCGGGAAGAGGGTATTTTTTATTGTTGCACCCGGGCATTCCCTGCACGATTGTTCCCTCATCCTGTAGTGTTCCCTCATCCTGTAGTGTTCCCTGCTCCTGCAGGGTTCTCCCGGTTTTCCTGCCGGAATTTCACGTCTATCAGCGGGCTTTTTAAGGCACTATCCCAAACCTAGTAGACAGGAAAAGGGTATCATATGTATGTAATCGGTGAAGCACTCGTAGGGGACGGCCCTGAACTCGCCCATATCGACCTTGTCATCGGCGACAAGGAAGGGCCTGTCGGGATAGCGTTTTCAAACGCACTCTCCCAGCTCTCGGCCGGCCATACCCCGCTTCTTGCGGTGGTCCGGCCCAACCTCCTCACAAAACCGGCGACCCTGGTCATCCCCAAGGTCACGCTGAAAAAGGACATGCAGGTCCGCGAGATGTTCGGCCCGGTCCAGGCTGCGGTGGCAAAAGCGGTGGCTGACTCTGTCGAGGAGGGCGTTTTTTCCGGCTGCGATACCGAATCGATCGTGGTGCTTGCAAGCATCTACCTCGGTCCGGACGCTGCGGACTACAACCGGATATACCGCTATAACTACGGCGCCACGAAACTTGCGCTCCGGAGGGCCATGGACGGGTTCCCCGACACAAAGACGCTGCTCTATGAGAAGGACCGGTCGACCCACGCGGTCATGGGCTTCAAAGTACAGCGGCTCTGGGACCCGCCGTACCTCCAGGTAGCACTCGACCTCGTGGACATGAACAGGGTCGCCTCGGTGCTCTCCGACCTGCCGGACAACGACCACCTGATCATCGAGGCCGGGACCCCCCTCATCAAGAAGTTCGGACTCGAGGTCATTTCAGAGATCCGGAAGCTCCGGCCGAATGCATTCATTATCGCTGACATGAAGATCCTCGATACCGGGAACCTCGAGGCCCGGATGGCGGCAGACTCGTCTGCCGACGCGGTCGTCATCTCCGGGCTTGCACCCACCTCAACCCTGGAAAAAGCCATTGCCGAGGCGAAGAAGACCGGGATCTACTCGATCATCGACATGCTGAACGTGGCTGACCCGGTAAAGGTCATAAAAAGCCTCAAGATCAAGCCAGATATCGTCGAACTGCACCGGGCGATCGATGCCGAGAGCACCGCCCATGCATGGGGCGATATCCCGGCGCTCAAAAAGGCTGCCGGAGGAAAACTCCTGGTCGCCACTGCCGGCGGCATCCGGGTCGATGTCGTGAAGGATGCCGTGAAGGCAGGAGCCGATATCATCGTGGTGGGCAGGGCGATCACGGCAAGCAAGGATGTCCATACCGCTGCGGATCTCTTCCTCGAGCAGCTGAACCGTGAAGAGATCGACCAGTTCAGGGTGATGACGGACTTTTAAATACCCATAATAATCGTTTTTTTCATCAATCGTAATACTACGTGCTTTTAATATTCTATCCGTTGTATAAGAATCCCTGATGAGAGAGAGAATTGAACATATGGCTCGGACCTGCAAGATCCAGGGTATCCGTGTCCGCACTCAAGCCTTTCTTCGTTATTTCCTTATTGAAGGGTTGCAATCCAATGGTTGTTGTGGATGCATGCTGAGGTGGTGAGAGACGATGTACCGGAAATTGCCCTGCACCCGGATCAATGGAGAGCAGGTCGAGGAGATCCTTCACGAAGTCATCGAAGAGATACCCTATGCCCTCTTTGTGAACGGACGGCACATGATGACCGCGATGATGAGCCCCGCTGATCTGGAGGATTTTGTCACCGGCTTTCTCTTCACCGAGCAGGTGATCAAGGGTCCCGAGGAGATCGAATCGATCCGGGTGGAGAAGAACCGGATCAGCGTGATCACCACGAACCTGTTCAGGGTGGCTGGTCAAAAAAAGACGATCCTTTCAGGCTGCGGCGGCAGCGCCTCCTACATCGATGCCGAAAAACTCCCGAAGATTCAATCCTGTCTCTCTCTCGAAACCGGGTTTATCGCGGAGATGGTACAAAATACCCTCGATTCCGACCTGCACAAGATGACCGGAGGGACCCACATCGTCGCGCTCGCAGGCACGCAGGGAATCATCACGGTCGCCGAGGATATCGGGAGGCACAACGCCCTTGACCGCGTGATTGGGTACGCGTTAAGAAACGAAATTGACCGGTCAATGGCATTCATTATCGTCTCCGGCAGGGTCTCTTCAGAGATGGCACGGAAATGCCTCGTCGCGAATATCCCCGTCATCGTCTCCCGGGGAGCGACCACCACCCTTTCAGTCGATGTTGCCGGGAAGAACGGTCTGACGGTTATCGGGTTTGCAAGAGGGTCGAAGATGAACGTGTACACGCACGGGGAACGGATCAGGGTCACCAGGAAACAGGCACCATCAGGATCCCAGTGAGTCGAGAAGCCTGCACGCCTGGCAGATCTCTCCGTTGGAGAGGGCCCCGCACCTCCTGCATGACCGGATGTGTTCGGATGAAGAACGGACGGGCACCTGTTTTCTAATCTTTTCCTGCGACCGGATGATCGCTTCCCGGGTTCCGGGATGCCGGTGCTCAAGGTCCCCGAGCATCGTGCGAATCTCGGACCTGAGCGCTGAGCCAGCGTACGGGCATTCGGGCAATTCTCGGTAGGAATCCCTGACGAACAGGTAGGCGACGACCTCTTTTTCGGTGACCCGTGCAAGCGGCTTGATCCTCGGGATAAAACAGTCTGGTTCACCGGACGAGCTGTCCTGCACGAGCCGGAGCAGGTCCCCCCTCAGGATATTCATCAGCACCGACTGCGCTTCATCGTCCAGGTTGTGACCGGTCGCGACCCTGGTCCCCCCGATACGCCGGGCTGCTTCCGACAGTGCTCTTCTTCGGAGCACTCCGCAGACAGAGCAGGCTCTCTCTCTGCTTCCGTTTTTCCTGAGAAGGGTGTCAAGGTCCTTCCCGAAAAGGTCAGTAAATGAGAGAACAGAGTGCCTGATCCCGAGTTGCCGTGTGAGACGAACCGCAGACTCGATCGTCTCTTCGCGGTACCCTGCGATACCTTCATCCACGGTGATGGCCGAGATCGACACATCCTTCCATTCCGGCAAAAGCGTGGTGAGGATGAGCAGGAGTGCCGTACTGTCCTTTCCCCCGCTGAGGGCAACCGCGACATGGTCCCCTGGGGATATCAGGGAGTTCTCCCTGATGTGCCCCCGTACCCGGTCTTCCAGGCGGGTGATCAGGTGGCTGGCACACCATCGCTCTCCCTGGGCTCTTCCCCGGATGACCGCAGGCTCCTGGCACAACGAGCATCGATCTGCTGCCGCCATTCTCCCTTCGTACGTTGTCAGGAACTTATCCCCCATGGGCAATCCGGATGATCCGGATCTGGTCATCACCCGAGGCAATGACATCTTCGGGTACGATTTTCCCGTTCTTCTGGACAATGACCGTTGCGGGTATCATTCCCAGGTCCGCAAGGATCGTTTCGATGGGAACGGGATCACCGGGTCTCGTGACAACCGTCTTATCCGGAAGAATGACCTGCATCGAATTCTCATGAGATTCAACACCCGATCACTTAAAGCAGACGGGCGGCCCTTCCCGGCCAATCGTTTTTTTTGACGAAAATGTGGCAGAGTCAGTATTTTGCCCCGCCAGTTTTCAAGCGACACGCGGGTTGACCGGATTTTCCCGCGTTTTTTCGCCGCAAGAGAGGAAAAGAGAACACGACCGGCACTACCTCCCTCAAGAAAAGCATAGACCTGATCTGGGAAGAACTGATCTGATAAGGACCTGATCCGGGAAAGGGCCTGAACCGGGAAGGGGACCAGCAACAGACTATTATTTCTTCGCAGGGAAAATTGAAGTGATGCAAGTCTGGTCGGGTCCCCTACCAAATCCCGATATTCGGAATATCGAAGATATGTACGATGTGCTGTCCTCTCCTGATTGCCAGGAGACGGGGCCTCTCTATTTTATGTACCGTGACCTTGCCCTGAGTCCCGCTGATCGGCGATGGCTCAGGTCGCACCGCCTGAGATACGATATCACGGCCATCCTCTCCCGGGATCTCTGCGGGGAGCGGGCAAAAACAAAAGGACATTATCACCCGGACTCACCTTCGGGGCCCGGATACCCGGAAATGTACGAAGTCCTCTCCGGGCATGCCCATTATCTCCTGCAGGACAGAAACCTGTCGGATGTGGTGCTTGTCGATGCGCATGCACAGGATATCGTGGTCATCCCGCCCGGGTATGGCCATGTCACCATCAATGCAGGGGATGGTGATCTGATAATGGCAAATCTCGTCTCTTCAGCCTTTGTGAGTGAATATGAAGAATATGAAAAGAGGAGGGGGGCCGCCTATTACGAGCGGACCGATGGCACGTTTATCCGGAATCCAGCGTATACCCATACTGCTGATCTTCGGAGAATGAGCGCAGGGAAAATGCGGGACATACTCGACGCCCCTTCCGGAAGTATCTATGATTGGGTAGGGACTGATCGTCTCAACTTCCTGAATCACCCGGAACAAGCAGCAGATCTCTTCAGAGAGGCGCTGAAAGACTAGGCAGGTTCATACGCCGATGCCTGGGGAGATCGTCCCTGCCATCCGGCATATAATATGCCTCCCCGCTGTTTTTGGGGGAAGAGCAAAACGGGATTGGTATGCATGGATACCAATTCAGTCACGAAAACCGACGCCGGGGCTCGCCCTTGACGGAGACGATGGAGATCATACCCGCGAATGAAATTCTATTGGCCCTCGTCACGAATGCGATAAAAATAAGAATAAGACTGCACTTCTTCCGACCTGTCGCAGCAAGTGTGGGGCCATGGCTGATTTTTGAAAGTATGGACAGGATTAACGGAGAGACGCGAATAAGACTTAATATAGTAATAGAGTCTACTTCTGTCTGCTATGGAAGGATCAGTAACATTAAAGGTAAAGGTACGGACGTTTCCGAGTCAGGGCCGGGCCAGGGTCCACGAGACCGTCCTGCCGATGATCGGCGCCAAGGAAGGGGAGGCACTGCTCCTCGCACAGTACCCGACGGTTTGGGATCAGAAGACAAAGACAGTGGCAGTCACCGGTTACGGGGACCAGAATGTAGACAAGTCCGTCATCATGCTCTCCCCGGAAGATATGGCAGCCCTTGGCGTTGCAGAGGGCGACACCATCTCTGTCATCAGAAAAGTCACCTGGACAGAGAAGATCTCCGCGGGAGCGACAAAAGCCGGTGCTTCGGTGAAGGAGAGTGCGGTCAAGGCAGGGGGAACCATCAAGGAAGGTGCAACGAAAGCAGCAGCGAAAGTCACCCCGAAAAAGGGCGACAAGGAACTGTAAATGCAGGGGGAAATGACCTGTGGTAAATGAAACAACCGTGTTGGTCTCTCAGACTTCTCCATACTGGCGATGGTTTGAGTCGGTCTTCTGGATCATCATTCTGGTCGTTATCCTGATCATCGCCTACTTCATCATCAAGGAGATACGGCTGATGACCAACACCCGGCGTCTTGCTGAGATCGACCTCGAGAAGGAGAAGCTCACCCTGATGAAGGCCGAGATGGCCCAGCGGGGGACCCCGTTCTTCCGTCTCTCTCCTGAACAGATGACGGAGATTCGTTCGCTCGATGAGGAGAATGTCGCCCTCGCGACCGATATCTTTGCAAAGCACAGTGCGGTGGACAAGCGTATCGAGCGGCTTGAGAACAAGGTAAAGATTACCAAGCTCGACCGGATGGTCGAGAAGATCAAAGATGAGGAGAAGAAACTCGGGTGATCGTGATGTATGAGAATGCACCTGCAGAGACTGCAAAAAAATCCTCATTCAAGGATTCGCTGATGGCGCTCCCTGGAACCGTTGAGGCAAAACTTCCCAGCATGGACAAGAGCCTCGACCGGTACTTCGATGCCCAGATGTCCGCGATCATCAGCGAGTGGGGGCTTATCACGGCTCACACCCTCGATGATCTCGATGATCGGCTGGACATGGTGACGACAGAGATACGGAACCTCGAAAAGGGCAGAGACGAGATTGAAAAGCGGGCAGCCGCTCTTGATGCGGGTATCCGTGAACTGGAGGTCAGGTAAATGGTCGGGATGGACAGCTACATGAATACCTACCTGGACCGGAGGATGAAACTCCTCATCCAGGACTGGGACCTCGCGACACGAAACGATCTCGGCAACTTCGAGGAGCGGCTGCAAACCATCGAGGAGACGACAAAGCAGATCCAATCGTTCGAGAACAGTGCGGAGATTACGCTGGACAATCTTGAGCATCGCCTGTTGAGCCTGAAGGAGGCAAGGAGATGACACCCCTTGAGGCGGCCCTGCTTGTCATAGTCGTCGCAATCCTCCTCTTCCTGATTTATTATTACTGGAAGGGGACGAAAGGGGATGTATCGCTTGCACGGCCGGTGGAGAGCAGGGTGGACGAGTACCTCGACCGCAGGTTCGAGCTGATGATTGATGAATGGTCGCTGATCAGCCGGACAAAGCTCCAGTCATTCAGGCAGTCCAAGGACCAGGTCCTTGAGTCGAATGAGGCAAAGGTAGCATCGCTCAAGGATTTTTCTGAGACGATGGAAGACAGCCTGAAGAACCTGGAGGACCGGCTGGATGCTCTGGAAAAACAAACCGGGAAGAGGTGAGACCAGGGGGTCGAAGAAAGACCCCAACCGTCCTGACCTCTTCTCCCGCGTCCAGAAAGATGTCACCGTCATGAGGAAGCAGGGAGAACCCCCAGAGAAAGATGCGTCCAGCTTCTCGCGGTATCACTGCGACCTCTGCAACAGCACTTTTCCTTCCACCGAGCTGAAACAATGTACGCTGTGCGGGAGATGGGCCTGCGCCACCTGCTGGACACCAGACTATTATATCTGCAATTCATGCAATGGAATCCTCAGGCTGCATCTTATCCAGGGGCAGGAGAAGGGCGGGCTGAAGGAATAAGCCATTCATATTCCCAGGTAAATTTTTTTGAAAAATAAAATTTCAATGGGTTGGTGCACTCACGGACGGCGATCTCTACCTTACTATTTATCACGTGTGGTGAGACAAGAGGTGGTTATGGACTCAAGGATTGTCAATTCCCTATTCCTCGTTTTCGGAATAATCCTATCCATTTTAGGACTATACCCAAGCACACTCAGTAGCATCGAGGCTATTGCCGGATTTATTATCATCATAATTGCCCTTGTTGGTCTATACAAAGGGAAGGTAGTAGGACTTGAAAATTAATTTTCGAAGAAGGATTAGAACCATCAGTGAATAGTGCTGCTATGGGGTTGTACCAATAATTTTTGGTGATTATAAAGAAACAGCCCCTAACAGATAACACACCAGCAAATCAAATAAATCCTTTCCTTTATTGTTATAACGCCATTCCATCTCCTTGATGTAAATTGGGAATTTTTCTTTGGAGATTCCATGGTGCTTAATCAATCTCTCTTTGGCAAAGCTCCAGAAACCCTCGACGCCATTGATGTAGACTTTTCCCTGCTTGAACTTGTATCGGTGATCGATATTCAGATGCTTGTAACCGCAGAACATCAGGGAATCATAACCGACCCATTTATCCGTATACACAATCGATCCCCTTCGGACTTTCTTTACTGTCTCAGTCAAGAGCGCCTCAGCAGAAGCATTCGGTACGATGCTCACTGACACTTTCCCTCCGCGTTCCAGGATCCCAAACACGATGGTCTTATGGCCAGCACCACGACCCCGTTTCCCTTTCCGTCTTCCTCCAAAATACGACTCGTCCGCCTCAATCTCACCTTTGAGGAGGTCATCCGATAACGAGAGATTGTAGAGAATCCCTCGCCGTATTGTATCGAATCCTTTCAATGTTGTAGGGTAGCTGATGTCCAATTGGTACTTCGCTTTTCTCGCACTCACCTCTAGTTCAAACAATTTTACCAGCCAAAGCCAGGTAGAGTAGGATATCCTCAATTCATTAAGAAGTGTACCGGAGAACGGGTGATAATCTCGTTTGCAGTCCTTGCAACGAAGTCTTCCCTGGTGCATGAAATAGTAGTCAGAACTGCTACAGCCAGGGCATGATATCCCGTAAAGATCTCTCCGTCTCTTAAATAAAAATTGAAATGCGTCTTCCTCACTCCGGCATACCTTTGCCAGTTGGAGAAGGTCCATCGTACTCATGTGTGGTGCCTCTTTTATTTAAAGGGGCAGATGTTTTACAATTACCTAATTTTTTTGTCATATTAGTTGACAGTGTGTTGTTTGGAAAAAACGGTCCGCCAACGATGCCTCAGGCATACGCAAATGAAGGGGACAGTCTCATTCCCCCCGCTGACTCTTTTCCGGCACCGGCTTTATATGATGATCGTCTCACCCGGGGAGAGTATCTGCACCCGTATGTCAGTTGTCCGTTCGAGCGCCGTCTTGAACTGGTCCGGGTCCTGGCAGATCACCGGCCAGGTATTGTAGTGGACGGGGATGACCAGCGGGGCTCCGATGTAGCGGGCAGCGATCATCGCCTCTTCCGGGCCCATGGTGAACCGGCCGCCTATGGGGAGAATGGCGATATCGGGAAAATCGAGTTCACCGATCAGTTTCATATCGGAAAAGAGAGCGGTATCGCCCGCGTGGTAGATCCGTTTCCCCTCCATCCCTATCACAAACCCTGCTGCACCCCCGCCATTGCACCCGATCCCTGCCTCTTCGATCCATGAAGAATGCACCGCCTGCACCATGCGGAAGGTTACCCCCTCTAGGACAATGGTCCCCCCGATGTTCATCCCCTCTGCAGGCACTCCTTTCGATTTCAGGTACTTCGCCACCTCGTTGATAGCAACGGTGGGCCGGTTCATCTCGACCGCAGATCCCATGTGGTCGGCATGCCCGTGAGTGACGGCCACGACATCCGGATTTTTGGGAAATTCCCCCTCCGGGACAAAAGGATCGATGAGAACCGTCTTTTCTCCTTTCAGAAGGATGCACGAATGGCCGAAATAGGTGAGCTCCATGGTATACTATCTGGGCGTATGCTACTAGAAAAAGATGGCGTGGGAGGGGATTTCCAGCCCGGGCATCGGATCGGCCCGTGGCGTGGATCGGCAGAAAGGTGTGGCAATGAACCACCAGGTGAAAAAAAAGGATCTGATCACCGGAAGCGGTCCCGGCCTGTCATGCATCACAGACTACAAAACACCGACTGGCCGCCCCAAGGAAACAAGAAAAGATGACAGAGGTAGTGCGATTGGAAATGGGATCCCCTGTTTTCAGGAGACATCCACCATCTCTGCCTCGGTGGCATCGATCGAGTCCTCGAGACCGTCTTTTGTCGCACTCCGGGTCATCAGCTCGGAGAGGTCCCGATCCTCCATGACATCCTTTATCCGCTCAAGGTATGAATCGATGGTCACATCATCCCGCTGCTCGATGACATGCCGGTATTCGCGAAGGGTGGAGGGGCTGACCCCCAGTTCATCGCTGATCTCCTTCATGGTATTTCCTGATTCGAGCAGCACTTCCATCTTATCCCGGTCAAAAGGCATCTTGAAATCGAGATCCCTGAACAGTTTCAGCCGTACCCGTGCTCGTGCAACTGTTTTTGACAGTTTCTCATCGCCAAGTTCCCTCGCGATCTCGGTGTCGTTCTTGCCCGCGTAATAGGCTGATACGAGTTTGGCGAGCTGGATGGGGCGTAACTTGGTTTTGAAAAGGCCTTGTTCGAGTATCTCACGCATCACGAGGGCGATCTCACGTTCGACCGCTTCACGGTCACGCAGAGTCCCGTGAATCTTCTTCATCGGCTCGACGATTTTGGTTTTTCCCGATATGTTCGTAAAGAGCTGGAAGAGTTGAGCTTTTCTGGTATCGTCCTGCATGAATTATCGAAATACATACAGGCCAATGTATTTAACACTATCTCTATGATCCGGATTCTGCAATAAAAAGGCTTTTAAACTAAAATAATACGTATTATACGGTATTTTTTCCTGGTGGAGACCCAGGGGTGCCGGGATTTTCGCTGCAGCATTTCTCACGTAATCCGGTTGCACGAAGACACGGTTGCAAGTGTCCCGGTTGCACGAAAACCCGGTTGCCCATCGATCCGGTCACCCATACCCGCAGAGGAGAACAGTCTTCTCTTTTTGGGTCGTTCTGACACCGCTCTCTTTTTGCTCTTCGCACTCTGGGGTGGGTGATCCCTGGTGTGGGGGAGATTGATGGCCCGGGAATATTTTTGGGGGATGTCTGCCTCCACTCTCCCAGAGGTAATACACGCAGCCGTCTCCCAAAAGGAGGCCCTGGCGGTGGTTTTCGTGACTGGACCGGTATCCCGGATACCAGCCTCTTTCTTGCTCTCCCCAGACAAAACAGCGGGGATGCTCTGCTTTGAACCCCTCCACAGCTTTTTGATTCAGGGGAGTGAAATAGATAAAGAACCGTGATCGGCATGAGTGACAGCTATGAAAAGATAATGGATCTGGCAAAAAGGCGGGGTTTCATCTGGCCAACCTCTGAATGTTATGGTTCGGTGGCCGGTTTTATCGATTATGGGCCGCTCGGGTCGATGATGAAACGCAATATCGAAAATATCTGGAGGAAGTTTTACATCGTCAGTGAAGGGTATTACGAGATAGAATGCCCGACAGTCGGCCAGGAAGAGATTTACATCGCATCCGGGCATGTGAAAGGGTTTTCTGACAAGATGTTCCAGTGCCCCCACTGCAGGGAATACCTGCGTGCCGATCACGTGGCCGAAGGTCACGGGATACAAGGTGCCTCGGCGATGAAGAGCGACGCGCTCGAAGCGGTGCTCTGCACCCTTCCCTGCCCCGCCTGTGAAGAGGTGCTCGGTCCTGTCGAGGTCTTCTCCTTCAACCTGATGTTCCAGACCACCATCGGTCCGGGATCCCAGAGGACCGGGTATCTGAGGCCGGAGACCGCACAGGGGATCTTTACCGATTTCCAGCGGCTGCTCCGGTTTTACCGGGACAAGCTGCCCTTTGGGACGGTCCAGATCGGCAAATCCTACCGAAACGAGATCTCTCCCCGGCAGGGGATGATCCGCCTCCGCGAGTTCACCCAGGCGGAGGCAGAGATCTTTGTCCATCCCGATCAGAAGAACCACCCCCGGTTTTCCCGGTACGCCCGGTACGAGATGCCCCTGTTCGCGGTTCCGCAGCAGATGGCATGCGAATCCCCGGTATCGATGACCATGCAGGAAGCGGTGGAGAAAGGCATAGTTGCCAATGAATATGTGGCATATTATCTTGCCCTCACCCACGACCTCCTGGTGACGATCGGTATTGCACCCGAAAGGCTCCGTTTCCGTCAGCATCTGCCCGATGAGCTCGCCCATTATGCCGAGGACTGCTGGGATGCCGAGGTCTTCTCGGAGCGGTTTGGCTGGGTCGAGACGGTAGGGATCGCCGATCGTACCGATTACGACCTGCGGGCACACGAGCGGCAGAGTGGAGAGCGTTTTGCAGTGTTTCTCCCGTACGACAGCCCCCGTCGCGTGAACCAGGTCCGTGTCGTTCCCAACATGGGGGCCCTTGGTCCGAGGTTCCGGGGATCAGCCAAAGCGGTGGCTGACGCCATCAGTGCATGCGTGCCGGGACCGGAGGGCGTCACGCTGGCAATCGACGGGAAGGAGGTGCTGATCACGCCCGATCTCTACGAGGTCCGCGAAGAGGTGGTGGAAATACCCGGGGAAGAGGTCACGCCCCACGTGATCGAGCCGTCTTACGGTATCGACCGCATGATCTATGCTGTGCTCGAGCACAGCTACCACGAGGAGATTGTCGATGACGAAGAGCGGAGGGTGCTCTCTCTTCCCCCGGCTGTTGCACCAATCCAGGTCGCCGTCTTTCCGCTGATGAACCGGGACGGCCTTCCGGAGATTGCCGGGGAGATTACCGATGCATTGCGGGTCCGGGGGATCCTGGCCGAATACGATGACTCGGGGGCGATCGGAAGGCGCTACCGGAGACAGGACGAGGTGGGGACTCCCTTTGCCATCACGGTCGACTACACTACCAGGGACGACAGGACCGTTACCCTGCGGGACCGTGACAGCATGCGCCAGGTCAGGACCGACATCGAGGGGATCCCGGCCCTGATCCGGTCGCTTATCGATGGAACAGCGAAGTTTGCCGATCTCTAAAAGCCATGAAGTGGATCACCCATCCGTTCATCCGTCCCGGGACCCTTGAATCGCGGGCTTACCAGCTCTCGATAGCGATGCGGGCGCTTGACGGCAATACCATGGTGGTGCTCCCAACCGGTCTTGGAAAGACCGCAATAGCCCTGATCATTGCTGCCTCCCGTCTCTACAATGAGAAAGGAAAAGTGCTGATGCTCGCACCCACAAAACCCCTGGTCGAGCAGCACTACCGTTTCTTTCGCACGTACCTGGTCGTCGACGGAAAAGAACCCGCATGCGCCCTTTTTACCGGGGAGAGCCCGCCCGATGAACGGAAGGAGGCATACTCGCAGGCCTCCCTCATCTTTGCCACACCCCAGGTGATCAAAAACGATATCCTCTCTGGTGCGTACACCCTGGCCGATGTCACCCTCCTGATCGTCGATGAGTGCCATCGCGCCGTGGGAAATTACGCCTACGTATTCATCGCGTCAGTGTACCGTGAATCCTCCCGCTCGCCCCTTCTCCTCGCCATGACCGCGTCTCCAGGGGGACAGGAGGTGAAAGTGGAAGAGGTGTGCCGTAACCTCGGGATCGAGATCGTGGAGACACGGACCGAACAGGACAGCGACGTGGCACCGTATGTCCATGAACGGTCGATCCAGGTGAGAGAGGTCGACCTTCCCTCTCCCCTCAAATCTGCGGTTGAGGATCTGAACGAGCTCCTGGAGATGCGGATCACGGTGCTCAGGGAGCTTGGGTTTGACCTCCCAAAACGGCAGCAGCTCTCGATGAAAATGCTGAATGCGCTCAATGCGCAGATCCAGGAGAGAATCCAGGAGCGGGATGCTGCAGGGTATACCGCGGCATCCCTGTATGCAGAACTGATGAAACTCCGGCATGCGGTCTCCCTTGCAGAGTCCCAGGGGAGCAGGGTGCTCGCGTTGTACGTCCACCGGCTTTTTGCCGAAGGCGCTTCTGCAGGGGGTTCGAAAGCGGCTGCACGACTGGCAAAGGACCCGGTATTCATCCGTCTCCTTGAACGGTGCATGTCCTGGGACAGGGAACTCCACCCGAAAATGGAGATACTTTCTTCCGTGACCGAAGAACAGCTCGAACAGCATCCGAAGAGCAGGATCATCATATTCGCCACGTTCCGGGACATGGTCCAGCAGATCGTGGAGTATCTTGGATCACGAGGGGTCCGTGCCGAGCGTTTCGTTGGCCAGGCGACAAAAGACACGGACAAGGGGCTCTCACAGAAGAAGCAGATCGATGCCCTCAGGCGGTTCAGGGAGGGCGAGTTTCCGGTGCTGGTCGCCACATCGGTGGGAGAGGAGGGGCTCGATGTTCCCTCGACCGATATGGTGATTTTTTATGAGGCAGTTCCCTCCGAGATCCGAAGCATCCAGCGGAAGGGGCGGACCGGAAGGAGTGGAAGCGGTACGATCGTGGTGCTGGTGACGAAGGGCACCACTGATGAGACGTACCGGTGGGTCAGCCAGTCACGCGAGCGTGCCATGGTAAGCGGGATCCGGACGCTGGGGGCGAGGATGGATGCCGGGATAATCCCGGGACCGGAAGCCGCAGGGGAGGCTCCGCTGCAGAAGAAGATCGAGGAGTTCATCCCGATGGGACCGGCGATCGTGGTGGATGATCGGGAGACCTCCTCGAAGGTGGTCGAGCACCTGCATGCACTCGGCTCGTCCCTCTCCGTCAAAAGACTCCCCTTTGGCGATTACCAGATAGGGGATCGCATCGTGGTGGAGCGGAAAACCACCCGCGATTTTGTGGATACTCTTATCGAACGGGACCTTTTTGGCCAACTCAAAGGATTATCAGGCCATGCACTCCGCCCTGTCCTGATCATCGAGGGGGACGACCTCTACACCGAACGGGATGTCAACCCATACGCGCTTCGCGGGGCTCTTGCAGCTATTGCCATTGACCTTGCAATCACACCCTTTTTCACCAGGGATGCCCAGGAGACCGCCCAGATGCTCGTTGTCCTTGCACGGAGGGAAGAGGAGAGTGGGGAGCGGAGCGGGCGGCTCCCGTTCAAAAAAGCCTACCAGTCCGTGCAGGAGGAGCAGGAGCGGATTATCGGATCGTTTCCCGAGATCGGGCTGAAATTCGCCCGGCTCCTCCTCGCCCACTTCGGGACTATCCAGGCCGTCGCGAATGCCAGCGCAGAAGAACTTGCAGGAGTCAGGGGTATTGGGGAGAAGAAAGCGAAACGGATCGCAGAGCTTGTCCGAAAAAAATACGGCTAGCGGATCAGCCGCAGTGCTTCGACCCCGGATTTGACCGCGTTGGCGAGGACCAGCACCTTTCCGGGGTCCTGCTCTTCTCTCATGCGGATGCATACTGCCACGAGGGCCTCTTCAAGTGAGCGTGCGAGCGCAGGGCTCGACGGGTCGGCGTTCACCGGCTCCGGGAGGACCTGCGCCTCCCGGGTGACAGCCTGAGCGTTTTTCTTCCGGCTGGTCTCCTCTTCCCGGCATACCACACAGAGCGTCTCTCCCTTGATCTCAAAGAGGGGGCAGCCGCAGGACGGGCAGCTCTTGGAGAGCATTTTTCCCCCCTTGAGGAGGTATCCGGCCATGATATCATCTTCGCGCTTCATGGTTCATGTCCCGGGCAGTCGCACCAGAGCACCCGGTCTCCTTTCACCAGTACCAGATCCGTTGTCAGGTATCATGATTTCTCCGCATGAGGTGGAGCGTGAGGGGAAGCTGCGAAAAAGGAGCGGATACGCAGAAAATAACGTAAATCCAGGCTCTTTTTATCAAAAAACCTGTCGCAGAATGATAATTACCAAACTATATAAACGGGATATTCGTAATAATAAGAGAAGAATGGAGTGTCCCCCATGCCAAATACCGACAAAACAATCGAGAACTGTGTCCTGATGCTGCAACACATCATGGATGACAGCACAATTCCACGGAATATCCGCAGGGTTGCTGATGAGACACGGCAACTCCTCATGAACCAGAACAAGGGGACGGGGCTCCGGGCCGCTGAGGCCATCTCGAAGATCGATGAGATCAGCAATGACCCGAACATGCCGGTCCATGCACGGACGCGGATCTGGGAGCTGGTCTCGCAGCTGGAGACCATTCCCCTGGACTGAACCAAGAGAGAGACCACGCATTTTTTTTGGAGACCAGGTTTTCCCAAAAAATTTTTTCCTTACCCGGTCACCGTCACGATGACGGTTCGCGACCTCCCCTGCCTGACATCAAGCTCGAGCAGGACCACCTGTTGCCAGGTCCCCAGTGCCGGGGTATTCCTGGTGACCGGGATAGAGAGGGACGGCCCGATTATCGAGGCTTTCACGTGCGAACGGCCATTGCCGTCTCCCCACCGGCTGTCATGGGCATAGGAGATGGTGTCGGGTGCCAGGGAGGAGAGGGCTCGTGACAGATCCGCAAGAACTCCCTGTTCGTACTCGATAGTAGTGATTGCAGCAGTGGACCCGATCACAAAGACGTGTACTGTCCCTTCAGAGACCCCGCTCTCCCGGACAATTTCTGCCACTTCAGGAGTGATATCGAGGATATCCCCTTCCTTTGCTGTCGTCACATGGATCTCTTTCCGATACATACGAAACTACTGGGGTTCATGCCTCCCCAAATAGCTTCGCCTCTGGATAAAACTCCGGTCACCAGGACAATGCGTGCCGGGAGCGATTCGTCAGGAGAGGGAAGAGAAGCATTGCTCCTTCAATCAATAAAACCCGTGAATGCCCTGTTGAGCAAAACAAGCGATCTGCAGGGCAGGGGGAGATGGCATCACGTTGGAGAGAGATATGGCGTCCGGTGATGCTGGATGACCGGACACGAGCATCGGGCCGTTTTCGCTCGATATCCAGGGCACGCATATACCGGCAGGACAACAGGGTTCGCACGCCGGCGGGGTAAAAAAAGAGAGGAGAGAGATCGTTCTAGTCTTCAGTGGGGTCGGGGATTTGTGACGCGATCTCATTTTCCGGGACTTCATCCACCTCTGCAGGGACGACTGCTATCCCCACGACACGGTCATTTTCCCCAAGGCGCATGATCCTGACCCCTTTTGTGCCACGGCCAATCACCCGTATCTCGCTGACAGGCGTCCTGATCACGATCCCGGATGCTGTCATCACGAGAATTTCATCGGTCTCGAGGACTGCGCAGGACGCGATGATGACCGCCTCCCGCTCGAGCTGCATGTTCCGGACCCCCATGGTCCCGCGTCCATGCCCCCTGAAATCGTCAAACTCGGTCCTCTTCCCAAAACCGACATCCGATAAGGTGAGCAGGTGGTCCTTCTCAAGGAGCGTCAGGGCAACAACCGTATCCCCGCCCCTCAGTTTCATCCCCCTGACCCCCTGGGCATTTCTCCCCACGGTCCGGATGGTGTCTTCGTGGAACCGGAGGCTCTGGCCGAACCGGCTGGTGAGGATGATCTCCTTTGTGCCGTCAGTAAGGATCACGTCGACCAGCTGATCGTCTCCCCGCAGCTTGATGGCATTGGTCCCGACCGACCGCGGGAATGAAAACTGGTCCAGCGGGATCTTGATCGCCTGACCCAGCCTGGTGACAAAGAGGAGGTTTTTGTCTTTTGCAAATTCCCGGACCGGGACGACGGTGGTCACCCATTCATCCTTGAGATTGAGGAGGTTGACGATCGGCTTGCCTTTCGCGACGCGGGAACTCTCGGGTATCTGGTACACCTTGAGCCAGTAGACCCGGCCCGTGTTGGTGAAGCAGAGCAGGTAATCCTTCATCGCCGCCACAAAGACAGAATCCACCACATCGTCTTCCTTGATGGTCATACCGGTGACGCCGTGGCCGCCGCGCCTCTGTTTCCGGTAACTGTCGATGTCGGTCCGCTTGATGTAATTTGCCGTCGTGATGGAGACGAGCACCGTCTTGTCCTCGATCAGGTCCTCGGTCGAGAGGTCGCTCATGTCGAGCGCGATCTGGGTCCTCCGTGCATCCCCGAACTTTTCGGCAACCTCATCGGTCTCGCGCCTGATCTCGTCCCTGATGTTCGCCTCGCTTGAAAGGATGGAGAGGAGGCGGGTAATCTCGGCTTCAAGCCCGCCCTTTTCATCGATTATCTTCTGCTGTTCAAGCGCTGCCAGGCGGCGGAGCTGCATCTGGAGGATCGCATTGGCCTGTGGCTCCGAGAGGCCGAACATGCTCTCCAGGGCTGTCCTGGCCGTATCAGCGGTATCGGAAGCACGGATCGCAGCGATGACCTCGTCGATCCGTGCAAGCGCCAGAAGGAGCCCGTCGAGGATATGGACCCGGTCCTGCGCTTTCTTCAGTTCGAACTCCGACCGGAGCCGGATCACCTGGATACGGTGTTTGACAAACTCTTCCAGGAGCCCGGGCAGGGTGAGAATCTTCGGCTGCCTGTCCACGATAGCATAATTGATCGCCCAGAAGCTGGACTCGAGCGCCGTATGCTTGTAGAGGTTGTTCAGGATGACCGGGGCCATGGTCCCTTTTCGGAGCTCAAAGACAACCCGTATACCCTCCTTGTCCGACTCGTCCCTGATATCGCTGATCCCGTCGATCCTCTTCTCCTTGACCATCTCGGCAATCGCGGTGATCCACTGGGCCTTGTTGACCTGGTAGGGGAGCTCGGTCACGATGATCCGGTCCCCGCGGCTGCCGCTCTCTGACTCCTCGATGGTCGCGACCCCGCGGACGATCAGGCGGCCCTGCCCGGTCTCGTACACGCTCTTTGCCCCATCGGTCCCCATCAGGACTCCGCCCGTCGGGAAGTCGGGGCCGGGCATGACCCTCAGGTAGTCTGCGATAGCAGCCCCGGGGTTATCGAGGTACAGCCTGACCGCCCCGCAGACCTCGCGGAGATTGTGCGGGGGCATCTTGGTTGCCAGGCCGACGGCGATTCCGTCCGATCCGTTCACAAGGAGGTTCGGGATCTTTGCAGGGAGAATGACCGGCTCTTCGAGCGACTCATCATAGTTCGGTATAAATGAGACGGTCCCCTTGTCAATGTCATGGAGCAGCGTCTCGGCGTACGGAGAGAGACGCACCTCGGTATACCTGCTCGCGGCCGCAGAATCCCCATCGACCGATCCGAAATTGCCCTGTCCCTGGACGAGCATGTGGCGGTACGAGAAGGGCTGCGCCATCTTCACGATGGTATCGTAGATGGATGCATCGCCGTGAGGGTGGAACTTCCCCATCACCTCTCCCACCACGCGGGCGCTCTTCTTCGTGGGCTTGTCGCTGGTGTTTCCCATCTCCCACATCGCAAAGAGAGAACGGCGGTGGACAGGTTTTAGCCCGTCACGGACATCAGGGATGGCACGGCCGATGATCACGCTCATCGCGTAATCGATATAGGAGGTCTTCATCTCGTGCTCGATACTGACCGGCTCGACACGGGGGACAAATCCGTCCTCGTTCCCGTCTCCCTTCTCAGATGTCAAGGTTCGTCACCTCCCGTGCATGCCGCTTGATGAAGTCCTTGCGGGCCTCCACATCTTTCCCCATCAGGGTCTTGAATATCTCGTTTGCCTCCATGGCATCCTCGATATTGACCTGCTTGAAGATCCGGCCGGCAGGGTCCATGGTCGTATCCCAGAGCTGCTGTGCGTTCATCTCGCCAAGGCCCTTGTACCGCTTGACCGAGACCCCCTTCTCACCAAGCTCTGCGAGGAGCTGCTTCATGTCCTCCTCATTGTAGGCGTACTTCTCCACCTTCCCCTTCGAGACCGAGAAGAGCGGCGGCTGGGCGATATAGACATACCCGGCCTCGATCAGCCTGAGCATGTAGCGGTAGAAAAATGTCAGGAGGAGCGTCCGGATGTGCGCCCCATCGACATCTGCATCGGTCATGATCACGATGTGGTGATACCGTGCCCGTTCCATGTCGAACTTTTCGCCGATGCCGGTTCCTATCGCGGAGATGAGGGTCTGGATCTCGGCATTTTTCAGGATCTGGTGCTCTCCTGCTTTTTCTACGTTCAGGATCTTTCCCCGGAGTGGGAGGATGGCCTGGAATTTCCGGTCCCTGCCCTGCTTTGCACTCCCCCCGGCTGAATCCCCTTCCACAATATAGATCTCGCTCTTCTGCGGGTCACGCTCCGAACAGTCCGCAAGTTTTCCGGGCAGGCCTGAACTTTCAAGCGTGCTCTTTCTCCGGGCAAGCTCCCGGGCATTCCTCGCAGCCTCGCGTGCTTTTGCCGCAAAAAGAGCCTTTTCAACGATCACCTGGAGCACTTTCGGATTTTCATCAAAATATTCGGTGAGTGCCGCGTAGACGAGCGAGTCGGTGATCCCCTTCACATTGCTGTTTCCGAGGCGCATCTTGGTCTGCCCCTCGAACTGGGGACTTGCCATCTTGACCGAGATGACCGACGTCAATCCCTCCCGGACGTCCTCTCCACGCAGCGTGATCGTGGCGTTCTCCTTGATAAGGCCGTTCCGCTTTGACACGACATTGATGGCACGGGTGATTGCACTCCTGAATCCCTCGAGATGGGTCCCGCCTTCCCGCGTGTTGACCGAGTTGACGTAACTGAATATCTTCTCGTCGTATCCCGTGGTATACTGCATCGCCACTTCGATCTCGACCTTGTTCTCGACATCCTTCCTGGAAATCACGATAGGGGCGGGGTTCAGGCATTCTGCTCCCTCGTTCAGGTACTTGACGAACTCGGCCAGCCCTCCCTCGTAACGGTAGGTGGCAAGGTCACCAGTCCGTTCGTCCGAGATAATGATTGCAAGGCCGGCGTTCAGGAACGCCAGCTCGCGGAGCCGGTGGGCAAGGACATCGTAGTCAAACTCCGTCGTCTCGAAGATCGTCTTGTCCGGGATGAAGGTGATCCGGGTCCCGGTCATAGCGGGACCGTGGCGGGCGAGAAATTCCCGCCTCTTTTCGTTCTGAGCCTCTCCGGGGGTTGACCCCACGCCCGTCATGTCGGGAGCGAGGGGGGCTGGCTCCCCGTGCCACTGCTGGTACCGGTTGAGCAGTTCGCCGAGGGTCTCCTCCCGCTGTGAACAGGCGGAGAGGACTTTTCCCTGTGCGAAACGCATCTCGTAGATATTGCCATCCCGGTATACCCGCGCCTCAAGCCAGCTCGACAGGGCGTTGACAACCGATACCCCGACCCCGTGGAGACCTCCCGAGACCTGGTAGGATTCCTTGTCGAATTTCCCCCCGGCATGCAGCACGGTGAGCACCACTTCAAGCGCGGTCTTGCCGTTCTTCTCCATCCGGTCAACCGGGATCCCCCGCCCGTTGTCCTCAACAGAGATGGACCCGTCCCTGTTGATCAGCACGGAGATCCGGGTGCAGTATCCCGCGAGTGCTTCATCGATCGAGTTGTCGACCACCTCGTACACGAGGTGGTGAAGTCCCCGGGTATCGGTGCTCCCGATATACATGGCCGGCCGTTCGCGAACCGGCTGCAACCCTTCGAGTATGGTGATATGGGATGCATCGTACGTCTCAGTCACCTCTCACCTCCGTAAAAAAATGTAAAATAATTCCTGACCGTCACACTCAGTATAGGTCGTTTTCCCTCTTAATGCTCGCTCTTTATCCCGATTCAGGGACCGCAGTTTTTAGCGGAACTCGCCCAGTTCGGGATCAGTGATCCCAAGCGATTTGTCGATAGCGATGATCAACTTCTCGAGGATGCGGATGATCTCGGCAGCTTCCTCGCGGTCGAGAGTTCCCGGCTGGTGCCAGGCGATCCGTTTCCTGAGCTTCTGAGAGAGATCCTCCACTTCAGTTCCCTTGAACTGGGCGGGTATCTCGAACCCTTCAAGGTGATCGGCTGCACCGTAGAATGCCTGCTCGGGAGGAAGAGCGAAATGTTTGCAGAGGAGCACAATGCTCGTGACAAATCCCCGTCCGAATTTACTCTCCATGGAGAGGTATCGGGCACCAGGAGGGATAAAAGATGCGGACGTCAGGGGAGAACCAGGAGCCTTGTCCAGGCAAGGACGGGTGTTGCAATGACCAGTGCCATCCCGGTCGCGAGAACCGCCCAGTCATATCCTTTCAGGGGCTTTCTGGCGATATACAGGTGACTCTCCCGCCCGTATCCGCGGCAGAGCATGGCCATGTAGGTCCGCTCACCCTGCTCATACGACCGGATAAAGAGGGTTCCCACGGCATATGCGACTTTTTCCAGGCGGTAGCGATAGGGGAGGGCCCGGTCAAACGGGTCGAAGCAGCGGGTCTCGAGGGACTGGGTCATTTTCCGTATCATGTACCCGAAGACATACAGGTAGCGGATCATCATCCCGAGGGTGAGGGTGAACTCGGCGGGGAGCCCCATCCGTCCTGCACCCTCGAGCAGGTCCTGGGTCCTCGTTGTCGATGAGAGGAGGATGATGAACGAGACAGAAATGAGGAACTTGACGAGGAGGATGGATGCAAACTGGACCGATTCAGCATATACCTCGATGCCGAAAGGAAGGGTGGCGATCGTGGTGAACTCCTCGTAGTAAGGGTTTTTGAAAAAGATCTGGAAGACGATGAGGAAGATCCCAAACGGCAGAATAACGATGAGGCGTTTGAGATACACTACGGGAGAGAGGCCTGATGCCGCCCACATCAGGGCAAAGAAGAGGAAGAATACTGCACCGACGGTATAGATCACGGTCGAGTACGGAACGGCAACGATCGCGATGATGGCAGCAAATGCAATGATGATCTTGACCCGGGCATCGAGGGCATGGACAGGGCTCTTTTTATAGGTCTGCTTCTCGAGGAAGAAGAGATCCTCTATCATACCCGTTCCCTGTATGACTTGAGAAAAGCCGCTTTTGCTTCATCGAGCGTGTATGCCATCCCGATTTCGACGCCTTCCTCATGGAGCATCCTGATCAGTTTCGGGATAACCGGCACATCCAGCCGGACCGAGCCCAGCAGTTCCGGGTCGGCAAATACATCGGAGACGCCTCCTTCTGCAACGATCGTACCCTGGTGCATCACGTAGAGATAGTCAGCAACCTCCGGGATGAGGGAGACGTCGTGGGTCGAGAAGATCACGGTTATGCCATACTCCCTGGCAAGGGCATTGATCACCGAGATCAGGTCTTTTACCCCACGGGGATCGAGGCCGGCTGTCGGTTCGTCAAGGACAATCACCTGCGGTTCCATCGCGATGACCCCGGCAATAGCCACCCGTTTCTTCTCCCCTCCCGACAGATGGTGGGGGACTCGCTCTTTCAGGTGTTCGATGCCGACCATGGCAAGGGCTTCCTCGACCCGGTGGCTGACGGTCTCCGCATCCAGCCCGAGGTTCATGGGCCCGAATGCCACGTCCTGCTCGACCGTGGGAGAGAAGATCTGGTCGTCGGCATTCTGGAATACAAGCCCGACAAACTTCCGGACCTCCCTGATGTTCTTCTGCGTGACCGGTTCACCGTGGACGAGCACACTCCCACTCGTGGGCCGCAGGATCCCGTTGAAATGTTTGAAGAGTGTGCTCTTTCCCGCCCCGTTGGCCCCAATCACCGCGACCCTCGCGTTTCTCCCTGCGATGAAGTTCACGTGGTCGAGTCCCGTGACATTCCCGGGATACACATAGGTGAGATCGCGTGTTTCAAGGAGGTGCATAGCAGGAATACTTGGCGAAAATGAGATAAATAGTCTCTTTTCATTCCTTGCGGGCGACAACACGGGACAAGCCCAGTCCGATTCCGAGAACGAGCAGCGTGCCGATGATCACCGCTGCAGCCTCTCCTGACTTGCCGAGTCCTTCGATGCTATAATCGGGGAAGAGCGACCCGAACGAGAACTCATTTCCCGTAATCCCGGTCACCTGCTCCTCAGCTGCCCCGGCCTGCTCTTCATCGAGCGTGGAGCCCTGAATCTCCTTTGCACCGAAGATCCCAAAGAAGGCACTCTCAAGGCCATCCGGGTTACTGGAGGCAAGAAACGGGGCCATCGCTGCTATCACCAGCGCAACGGCAATCCCGACAAGAAGGAATGTCTTCTTCTCCATTATACCGACACCTCCTTTTTCTCCTGTGCCTCTGCCAGGATATCCGGTCGTGCCGTGGCGATGAGATAGATGGCGAATGCCGTGATACCCCCTTCGATGATCCCGATCACGGCATGGTACAGGCCCATCGTGAAGAGTCCGGGACCAAGAGGGAAGGTCCCTGCCATTGCCATCTCGACCGCAGTTGCCAGGGCTGCGACAAAGAGCGAGAGCCATCCTGCGATGAATGCAGGTGCATATGGTGATTTGAAGATCTGGTAGAGACCCCGGTAACTGTAATAACCGACAAAACCCCCGATAACCCCCATGTTGATGATGTTTAATCCCATGACCGTCAGGCCGCCGTCACCGAAGAGCACCCCCTGGACGATAAGGACCAGCGTGAGGATAAAGACCGCTGCAAAGGGGGATCCGAGCACTATGGCCGCCAGAGCTGCGCCCATCATGTGCCCGCTTGTCCCCCAGGGAATAGGGATGTTAACTGCCTGGATGGCAAAAATTCCAGCGGCGAGAATTGCGACAAGCGGTATCTTCTCTTCGGATAGTTCCTTTCTGGCCCACCGGAGCGAGAGAGCAATGAAGATCAGGGCGATGATCCAGTACAATGCCGCCTGGGGCAGCGGTATAAATGCATCGGGGATGTGCATGATGTCACCTGTTCATAACAAACAGAACATTCGTATGAATTCATACTTAAAAAAGATTATTATTTGATAAAATGGCGTACTCCTGAACGGAGAAGTATTCCCAAAAGGGGTAATATTTTTGGATTTTTCATCATTCGCCCCAGCAATACGCCCGGCCGGTCCATGTCCCCGAACTCGAGGATATCGGCTTTCAGGGAGGGCTCATTCAGCACCCTGACGAGGCGTTCCACCTCTTCCCCGGTCAGGTTCTGGCGGACCCCGAAAAGATGAAATCCCAACTCCAGTTCCTTCCCAAAATCGGCTTTCCACCGCTTCTCATAGCTGCCGAGCAGATCGTCAGAGGTTGTACCTCTGCTGCAGGCCTCGCAGGCGGTCTCTGCTGCATGGATCGCCGATCTCACCCCGGTGTACACGCCGCCGCCGGACGTGGGTTTGGGAAATCCTGCTGCATCTCCCACAAAGAGGGTCGCATGGCCGTATGTCTTCGGCATCACCCCGAGCGGGATCGTCCCGGTCACCAGGTGACAACAGCTCCCCCCTCCCTGCTGTTCCATGAACTGTGAGAACCGGGCAGGGACATCTGCTCTCCCGGCAAGACCGATCCGCGCCCTCCCTTCGCCGGAGGGGATGATCCATCCGAAAAAGTCAGGGGAGGCGTCAGGATAGATCTCGACCTGGCCCCCCGCCATCTGCCAGGGGACCTCGGCCTGGATACCGGCAAGAAAGACCCGGGGCCGCTCCATGGCAAGGTCGCGTGCGACCCGGCTCCGCGGCCCGTCTGCTGCGACAAGGACCCGGAACGGCAGCTCCTCACGCCCGGCTATCCCTCTCGTGATCACGACAGACCCCGACCGCTTTGAAAATGCTGTCTTTACCCGGATCTCGGCCCCGGCCTCGGCGGCTCTTGCCGCCATCTCCCGGTCGAGAGCCCCCCGGTCAACAACGTACGCTTTCGTCTTCCCTGCATCAAAGGCGAGCTCGGACCCCCGGGAAGTCACGATCTTTGCCCCGGAGATTTCGTGCAGGACCGGTTTTTTTGATACCTCGCATGCCTCAAATGCCCTGGTGGAGAGGAGGCCTGCACACTGGACTGGGTAGCCGATCGCTGCATGCTCCTCGATCAGGCAGGTCGAGAGCCCGAGCTCGGCACAGCGGCGTGCACAGGTGCTCCCGGCAGGGCCGGCACCGACCACCACGACATCGTACGGGCGTGTTGCAGGCACAGTCACATGCTAGGTTCTCCTGCAGCTGCATCAATATGACCGATCCGGACAGGACTGCCGATCCTCTTATTTCTGTATCCGTTCCGATGGACGGGACCGGTCCCGGGATCACTTTTGGCAGGGGTGAGTGGGCCTTGGCAGGGATGTATGAGCCCTGTCCCGGTATCGGACTGCCGGATCGTTGGGAGTTGGGAATTGCGATGGTATCCCCTGCAGCTGCCAGCCGCATGGGCCATCTATTTGATACTTCCCGGGCAACTATGAGAAGAGCAATGGAAAAGGGACCCGTATTCGAATGGAAACAGTGCCTCGTGGTGCGCTCCGACCTCCGGATGAGCTGCGGAAAGATGTGTGCCCAGGCTGCCCATGCATCGATCCTCGCGTACGAGAGGGCAGACGCTGCAACCCGCAGGAGATGGTATACCGAGGGGCAGAAGAAAGTCGTCCTCAAGGTGGCGGGGGAGAGGGCGCTTTTTGAACTGAAAACAATTGCAGAATTTGCAGGGATTGCGGCTGCTCTCGTCCAGGACGCCGGGATGACCGAGGTGGCGCCAGGGACCATCACCGCGCTCGGTCTCGGGCCGGCAAAATCGGAAGATCTCGATACGATCACCGGGGACCTGTCGCTTTTATGAGGGAGAGTCCGTATCCGCTCGAGCAGCTCCTCGGCATGCGGTTCTATGGGAGCGACACCCCGGGAACCGGTGGACGGCTCCGCACTTCCGCTGAAGACTTCATCGTCGAAGAAGTCCCCTCAACTATCGGCACGGAAGGCCCGTTCCTGATCTGCCGGCTGACAAAGAAGGACTGGGACCAGCAGCGGGCACTGAAAGAGGTGGCAAAGCGGCTCGGCATCTCCTACAAGAGGATCGGCTTTACGGGTACGAAGGACAAGCATGCGATCACCTCCCAGCTCATCTCGATCCAGGGAATTACCCCCGAAGAGATAGGACAGGTGCAGATCCGGGACATCACCCTCGAGCCGGTCGGGAGGTCGGCGTCGCCTCTCGCACTCGGTTCCCATTCGGCAAACCGGTTCACCATCACCATACGGGAAATCACCGCCGATCCGGGGATAATCTCCGCTGTGACCGGCACGTGCCGCACCGGTATCCCGAATTACTACGGCATCCAGAGGTTCGGGGCGATCCGGCCGATCAGCCACACCACGGGATATTACATCCTGAAAGGGGACTATGAAGGTGCCGTCTGCGAGTATGTCGGTGCTGCATTTCCCGGTGAAACCGAGAGGGCGAGGGAAGCCCGCACCTCGTTTCTCGAACACCGTGACCCGCTCCGTTCGATCCGGGAGCTCCCCCTGCACCTGAATTACGAGCGGTCCATGCTGCATCACCTTGCCACCAACCCTGGAGACTACGGGGATGCGCTCCGCGTCCTGCCGCCAAAGCTCCTCTCCATGCTGGTGAGTGCCTACCAGTCCCTGCTCTTCAACCGTGCGCTCTCGCTCCGGATTGCCGATGGAGACGGGCTCACCGATCCGCTTCCCGGGGACCGGCTCCTCTTTGACAGCGGGAAGGAGGACCGGGTCTCTGCTCCCACGCTCGGTGCTGCCAGGACCCAGATCACCAGAGGACGCTGCCGTATCGCTCTCAGGGTCCCGGGGTGCCGGGACGATGCACTCCCTTGTGCGGATACCAGGACCATGGACCTTCTTCTTTCCGAAGATGGGATCAGAAGCAGTGATTTTTGCACTGCGTCAGACTTCGTGCATGCCCGTTTTGACGGGGCATCCCGCCCGATCGCGCTTGCAACCGATGTTGCGGCCGGTCTGTGCGAGGACAGGATGACGATTGCATTCAGCCTTCAACCGGGCCAGTATGCAACCACGGTCTGCCGGGAGTACATGAAAGCAGACCCGCTGATGATGGTCTGAACCGCCCGACAGCACCCGGAGTTCAACCTTTTTTGGATCCTTAATGAAGGGTTCTCTCTCAGGAAAGGTCCCGTGCACCCTCGATCGCATCAAAGAGGTTGCCAAGTTCGTCCACGAGCCCCAGGCCGACTGCCTCTTCACCCCTCACGACACGGGCATCCGCAACACTGCTCCGCTCGATGGACCGCTCCGCGAGGACATCCGAGATGAAACGTTCGAAACTCGCATTGACCAGCTGCCCGGCATAGGATCGCTCCTCTTCAGTGAGTGGCCGGTACTGGGACCCCATATCCTTCATGCTCCCCGATTTTATCACCTCAACGCTCAGGTTCTCCTGCTCCATCCAGCGGGAGATGTCGAGGAACGTCCACGTGGTACCGATCCCCCCGGTGATGGTGTCGGGATCGGCATAGATGCGATCGGCATAGGCGCTGATGTAATAGGCGGAGGAGGTTGCCATCTCCCCCATGGAGACCACCACGGGTTTCTTCTCACGGGCGTATTTCACATCGGCGACGATCTCCTGGGCCGCGGCCGGGGTCCCTCCCGGGCTGTCTATACGGAGCACAATTGCATGGACGAGCGGATCATCGGCCGCATCCCGGATCTGCCTCCCCGCATATTCGCTCCCTGTGTAGCCGTTCCCGTAAGAATCGCCTGTCACGATCACCCCCTCTATCCGGACGACGGCAACCCCAAGGTCTCCGGGATACAGGGACAGGAGATACAACGCAGCCGCGACGGCAATGAGGCAGAGGAGGACTGCTGCAACAACCAGAAGTGCTCTGTTCTGCCGGGGTTGATCAGGGCCCGGTTCGCGAAACATCCTTCACGCTCCCGGATGGGTAGACCACGTCGTACTCGGTCACGAGGTTGCTGCCGCACAGGTAGTGACTTTTTAAAATGAGCCGGATCATCTCTTCCTCGGTCTCGATGTGCATCCCCCCCACCAGTGAAGGCGTGTCCGCACCTCCTACGATGAACGGGAGATGGATGAGCCGGATCTCATCGACCAGCCGGTGATGCAGCATGTGAAAGTTCAGGGTAGGCCCCCCCTCTACCATGAGTTTTTTTACCCCCCAGCTGGTCGAAAGAATTTCCATGAGGGTGGGGAGGTGGACATGGTCCTTCCCTGCATACACCACCTCTGCACCCCGTGCCCTGATGGCATGCACCCTTTCGGCCGGTGCACGCTCCGCTACCGCGATGATGGTCGGTGCCCCCGGAGAGAGGACATTCGCATCAGGGGAGATCTCTGCCATGCTCGAGGGGATAACCCGGATGGGGCTCTTGCCTTCCACGAGTCGCACCGTGAGGAAGGAGTTGTCGATCCTGATGGTATTTGCGCCCACCATGATGGCATCGAGCGACGCCCGGGTCTTGTGGAGGAGAATCTCTGTCGCAGGATCCATGTACTTCATCAGGATCTTGCTCGAACTCCCTTTCTTGAGCGTCAGTTTGCCATCCGCTGTGATCTCAGACATCATCAGCACATGGGGGCGATTGGGTGGTTCCGGCACGGTTGGTCCCTTTTTATTACGGAGCATTTACGCCCTGATGGGTAATAGAAGTTCGCCCGTCCGGAAAATTGACGCTCTTCCGGAGTGCAGCAAGTATTATCCATTGCCGTGCTGCTTAATTGATTCATGAATATAACCGCACTCCGGCCACGGCTCGTCCGCTATGTCGAGCCGATAGCAACGGTATTCTGCAAGGCCGGAATCACCCCAAACCAGATCTCCCTCCTCTCCCTTTTTTCCGGGGTGCTGTGCGCGGTATCGTATGCTTACCAGATGTTCATCATCGGGAGCCTCTTCCTTTTTCTCTCGGCAGTCCTCGACCTTGTCGATGGCAGCGTTGCCCGCCGGACCGAGAAGGAGACCCGGTTCGGGGCGGTCTTTGACTGGATCGCAGACAAATACGTGGATGCCCTGGTGCTCCTGGGGATCGGTATCTCCGGTATCCCCATCCTGTCGCAGTTCCCGGCTTTTCACCCGGCAAGCGACAGCGCTGTCGTCGCCATTGCTATCATCGGCTCCCTGATGAACACCTTCATCAAGCCGGTGGTCTATGCAGAAACAGGATACAAGGACCGCATAGGAGGAAAGATCGAGGACCCGCTGGAGGGGGTGGGGTTCTTCGGGAGACCGGAGACCATCCTCGTCCTCCTGATCGGGGGACTCACCGGATATATCTGGGTATCGGTGATCGTGATCGCCATCGGGACCAACCTCTCGGCGCTGCAGCGGATCATCTATCTCTACGGACGGCTTTCCTGACGGAACGCCAGGCGTTCCTGATCTCTCCCGAATACCGCTGGTAGAGCCCTGCAGCAAGGTCGGCAAGCCCCGGGATGATCCGGAAGAGCCCGTACGCGATGCCGACGAGCAGCACCAGGGCCAGCAGTTCGGCAGCCACGTTATGTGCCCAGAAGAAACTCTCGTACCCAAACTCCCCGTTTCCTGCAATTTCGGGGAAGTACGGGAACCATTGTTCTGTGTAGGCAATGATCACGGCAGTGTTCCGGACGAGGTTCAGGATATAAATGGTCGGGACGACCAGCAGGAAGGAGAGGACTTTCTGGCGGGTCGTGGTGGGCACGGCAAACGCAACCCCGAGCATGATGGCGATCGCCTGGATCCCGGTGCAGGCAAGGATTATCTCAACCCGGAAGCCGTTTCGTATCACCGTATTCCATGCATACAGACCTGTTTTGAACCCGAGCGCATTGACCAGCCAGACCGTCTGCCCGAACACGACCGAGATCAACCAGTCGCCGAGCGGAGTATAGGCAAACGGGGCATAGATGAGGAATGCCACCGCTGCCGCCTTCGACAACTGCTCTACTGCAGTGTCACCGGCAAGAAGATATTTTGCCGTAATGTACAGGAAGGGGACGGCCAGCACCGCCAGGGTGGGGTACAGGAAGTTGTTGATGGAGAGGTAATAGGGGACCTCTGCAAAGAGAAAGAGCACGATGGCCGCCCATCCGAGGATAGCGAAGTATCTTCGTGCCCGGGAAGGGACCAGGAACGCAAGGAAAAAAATACAGGATGCGAGCACGAAGAGTTCGTTCATTCCCATAACAATCGTCGCAGGATGAAAAAAAGGGTTCCGATTGGGCATATTTGCCCGTTGAAGGTCTGATCGGCGTATATCCGGTGCCTTAATCATGAATGTGCACCAAATTATTGAACCAATGTTCTGTCCTGAATGCAAGAGCCTGTTGATGTCCTCTGCCGGCTTCCTAAAATGCCGGAAATGCGGGTATAACAGGAAAATCACCGATGGAGACCAGCTGCAGAGGACGAGAAAACGGAGCGAAAAGGAGATCGTGATCGTGGAGGAGGAGGGACAGATCCATACCCTCCCGACCATTGCCATCAAATGCCCCAAGTGCGAGAACAACCTCGCGTTCTGGTGGCTCCGCCAGCTCCGTGCCGCTGACGAGAGCGAGGTCAGGTTCTTCCGGTGCTGCGAATGCGGGCATACCTGGCGCCAGTACGACTAAATTTTGCTACTGGCTAAGTGTATCGTGCAGGACTCATTCGATTTTTTTTGAACACTCCGTCAGTTCATACCGTAAAAGCGGTGGCATCAGCGTCATGGCGGTCCACAGCAACAGAGAACCGGCTTTCGATCTCCCGCCGTCACTATGGTACAATACACGCTATTAATTGATTGATGGTCTATTTCTCTTCCATTTAGCCTGATGCAGGGTTCAGATCTCTTTTTGGATGAAAGAGAAAAGACCCCCCTGCAGGCGCGAAAAGAGGGAGATGATCCATGATGCTGAAGAGGAGATTGATTGTTGCAGGGCTGCTCCTGCTGACGGTTGCCGCCATGGGAATTGCATCGGCAAGCGAGGAATCCTTCTGGGCGTACTATACCCAGCGATACATCGAAAAGTTTGGCGAGGACAAGTTTCTCCTGGTGAACACCCCCCTTGACGGGCTGACGTACAACTCAGATTACATTGAAATGCACGGGGAAGACAAGTATGCCCTGGTTACCACTCCGGTGACGGGAGATACGTATCTCAAAAACTACCTTACCATGCACGGGCAAGACAAGTATGCGCTCGTCACCACTCCGCTCTCACCAGAGAATGACCCGGCGAACCGCTGGGATGAGATGCATAATGCTGCACTCGCCCGGATGCCGGCGAGCACTTCCTGGGATGAGCGGCATAAGGATGTCACTTCGCGGCTGACTCCAACCTTTGCCTGGGATTACTGAGGGAAGGATACAACCTCCCCCCTGGGTTCCCTTTCGCCAGTAACGGAGGATGCCGGCCGGGGATACTCCCTTTTCACCGGAATTGCGGCAGCAGCCCTCTCTCACACCAGAGAGCGGAGAGCCCGAACACACAGCCATCGCTGGCCGGGTAAATCGGCCTGCACGACAATCGCCCCGGGAATGATTCTCGGAGCAGCAACACCCAACTGTTTATATACTGTCCTGTGGCATTTATAAATATGAAGGTCAAGCCAGAGGACTCTCTCAAAATTGAAAATATCGTCGCTTCAGCAAAAGTAACCGATTATCTCGATCTGCCATCACTGGCCTCCCAGATCAAGGATGCAGAGTACAATAAGAAGAGGTTCCCGGGCGTCGTCATCAGGATGCAAAATCCAAAGATCGCCGCATTGGTCTTCGGGTCGGGGAAAGTGGTGCTGACGGGAGCAAAAAGCATCGAAAGTCTCTCCGAGGGGCTTGAGATCCTCGGAAACCTTCTCCGGGATCTGCAGATCGATATTCCCCAGAAGCTCACCTACAAGATCCAGAACATTGTGACGTCTGCAGACCTCGGGTCGGGCATCAATTTGAACAAGATCGCCGTAGGGTTCAACCTCGACCGGATCGAGTACGAGCCCGAGCAGTTCCCCGGACTTGTCTACCGGCTCGAGGACCCGAAAGTGGTGGTGCTCCTCTTTGGTTCCGGAAAACTGATCATCACCGGGGGGAAGGTGCCCGAGGATGCAAAGCGGGCGGTGCAGAAGATCCTGAACGACCTGAAGAACCTTGGCCTCCTGTGATCCCAGGCCGACCAAAATCCCATCCGACCAAAATCCCATCCGACCAAAATTTTTATTTCCTTCAGAATGCCTCTACCTAATAAGGATTTCTTTTCGATTTGTAATACTAAATAATAATCTTTTTATATAATAATTATCTATTAACCTATTTACATAAATATTGATGACAGGTGTGCATTTGTTCAGAGCACGAAATGTGATGTATTTCACACAGGAAGAGGAGGACCTGGCAGACCTTCTCATGAAGACCGGGCTCAAGCGGAATGTTGCCCGGGTTCTCGTGTATCTCGCCCACAATCCCGAGGCGACGTCAAGGGAGATCGAACGCGGCACCGATCTCCGCCAGCCCGAAGTCAGCCTCGCCATGGCGGCCATGATCGACCAGAACTGGGTGGAGAACCGTGAGATCAAGGCGGAGAACAAGGGAAGACCGGTAAAGATCTACCGGCTGTCACGCCCGATAGGCGAGATCACTGATTCGATTGAGAAGGAGAAACGCGAAGAAGCCAACCTGCAGCTCTCCATCATTCAACAGATACGGACCTACATCCAGTAAAGTCCAGGGATACCCCCAATACCTTACTCCCTGTATCAATCCCCTCCCTCTCTTTCCGGAGGGGACCTGTCCTGCGACCATTACCGGAGATGACGGGAGTGCTGAATAAAAGATCCTGATAGATGGGCAGGATCCTCTCCAAGCGAAACGCACATGAGACTCCTTCGTCTCATCCCTCCGCATTCTGTGAAACCTACCGGGAGGCGCTGCGTTTGGGAGATCACGCTATGAACGCTTCAGTTCGCGGCACCCGCCGTCTCCCCCCACCACCACAGTGGTCTTCCCGATGAACTCGCAGAAGAGCCCGCAGGAGAGGACCCCCGGCATCAGGGAGAGGACCCCTTCGAGATGTTCGGGATCGGGGATCTCGCAAAACGAACAGTCCAGGATGAAATTTCCATTGTCGGTGATCACCGGCCCGTCCTTCCGGACCCCGTTCCTGAGCTCCGGGATCCCTCCGATCGCCCTGATGGCGAGGATAACGGGGTGGACAGCAAACGGTATCACCTCGAGCGGGACTGTCCCGCTGAGTGCATGCACGCATTTCGATTCATCCACGACGATGACCAGTCCTCCGGCTGCCGCAGCCACGCACTTCTCGCGGGTCATTGCAGCACCCCTTCCCTTGATGAGACGAAAAGCGGGATCCACCTGGTCTGCCCCGTCAATCGCAAGGTCGATCTCCGGGTATTCGGAGAGCGTGGTCAGGGGGATCCGGAGCTGCCGCGCCAGCATCTCAGTCTGGAACGATGTCGGGACACCCTGGATACACAGCCCGTCCTCTATCATGCCGGAAAGATGTTCCATTGCATAAAAGGTCGTCGAACCTGTGCCAAGACCGATCACCATCCCGTCTGAAACCATCCCGGCAGCATGGTACCCTGCCTCCCTCTTCATCCGATCGACGGGTTTCTCCCCGTCCTGCTGACTCATGGTGCCTCCGTATTGCACCCCGAAGGGGTGAGCGAAGGGCTGGAGAAGAGCGAGCAGAGTTCCTCGTTTGCCGAAGGCGCAGTGCAATCGAGCGTGATGGGGGTGATCGAGACGTTGCCCTTCCTGATGGCACGGACATCGGTCCCTTCAACATCGTCCCCGACAAGAGGACCGTTGATCCAGAAGTATGGGCGTCCCCGCGGATCGAGCCGCCTTTCAACGCCAGTCAGGAACAGTTTGTGCGAGAGGCGTGTCACCTCGTATCTCCCGGTGAGGTGCGAGGGGATGTTCACGTTGATGACATCAGCCCCGGGGGGGAACTTCCTGGTAAAGAAGGTGCTGCAGACCTCCCGCACCACGGTCTTTGCGTCCTCAAAACTCTGGCAGTGGTCCCTTGGGTCATCGAACTTGTCACCCTGGTCTTCCACCTGGAGCGAGAAGGCGATTGCAGGGGTCCCCTGGTTTGAGGCCTCGAGTGCGGCGCCGACCGTGCCCGATGTCATGATCGACTCGTACGAGAGGTTCTCACCGATATTGATCCCGCTGACGACGAGGACCGGTTCAAGAAAGAGGGCATACAGGCCGATGATCACCGAGTCGGTGGGTTTCCCCCCGACAGCATACGCCTTCACCCCGTTCATCGTGATCTCGTTCGCCCGGATCGGTTCAAAAATCGAGATGGATCGGCCGACCGCACTCTGCTGGGTCGCCGGAGCAACCACGGTCACATCGGCAATGGGTGCAAGGGCTTCATAGGCAGCCCAGAGCCCCGCAGAGTTTATGCCGTCATCATTCGTGAGCAGGATCTTTGGCTTCATCGTTCGATGTAGTTCTTGGAAGGGCAGTGAGAAATACTTGACCCAATCGTCAGGCATTAAGTCAGAGCCGGGGCCAATGATCTGGTAATGAAAAGCATATGAGACTCCTTCGTCACATGCCCCCAAATGAAACCACCATGATACCTTCTGGTATCAGGTCCCCCGTTATGAAAACGCGGAACGCGTTTTCATGCCAAAATCGTGAATGCGATTTTCATGCCAAAGTGCTTCTTGCTGAATATACCCTGGCTCATGACCCCGGGCTTGCCCCTGAGGGTGCAGCAATGCTTCGGGCGCTCACAGAGAGTTTTGAGCGGTGCGGTTACGAGGTGGTGACACCCGGGGAGGGGGACTTTTACGATGAGATCCAGCGCCTTGCCCCCAGCTGTGATGCCGGCCTTGTGATTGCCCCGGATCACCGGCTCTTTTCGTACACCACGCTCCTGGAACGCCTGACCCATAACATCGGCTGCGGGAGCCTGAACGCGGCAGTATGCGCCAACAAGCGCCGGGCAGCAGCGGTCCTTGCCAGGCACGGAATCCCGATCCCGGGTGAAGGGGTGCCGGGGAGAAGGGTGCTGAAACCCGAGCAGGGGTGCGGCACGCAGGGAGTGCGCCTCTCGTCCGGTGAGCCGGAAAAAGGTGAGATCGCCCAGGAGTTTATTGAGGGCGAGCATCTGAGCGTCAGTCTCATTGGCAGCCGTCTCGTCGGGAACGCCTGCAGCTATTACACGGGAAAGGCCCCCCTCCTCCTTGCAGTGAACCGCCAGCATGTCGAGATTGATGACGAGGGAAGGTTCCACTACCTTGGCGGAGAGACGCCGGTGCAGCACTCCCGCAACGACGAGATAGTCGGGACCGCCGTACAGGCCCTGAATGCCCTGGGCTGCCAGGGATACTGCGGGATCGATATCGTCCTGGCCGACAAGCCGTACGTGGTGGATGTCAATCCCCGCATCACTACGAGCCTGGTGGGGATTGTTGCCTGCATGGAGGAGGAGATCGCCGACCTTCTCATGGCTGCATCCAAAGGAGAAGGGCCTGACGCGGTGCACCTGTCAGGCAGGGCCCGCTTCGACAGCCATGGCCGGGTGGAGCGGCTGTGATCGGGATCGATATCGGCGGCGCCAACCTGAAGGTCGCGACGAGCGACGGGATTTTCATCCATTACTGCCCGCTCTGGCAGGGGAGTCCGATCCGCGAGGTGCTCCGGCGCTATCATTTCCCTGGAGAGGAGGCAGCGGTGGTGATGTCCGGGGAGCTTGCGGACTGTTTCTCTTCAAAAGAGGAAGGGATTCGTTTCATCGTGGATGCTGTGCGGGACGTGTTCCCGGGTGCGCAGTTCTACGGGACCGATGCCGCGTTCCATGATTCTGCCGTATCCGCACTGGCGGCCGCAAACTGGCTCGTCTCTGCCGAGTACCTCATGGACCGGTACCCGGGCTCGCTCCTTGTCGACCTCGGCAGCACCACCACAGACATCATCCCTCTCTCGGGCATGGACCCCCTCCTGGGACTCACCGACCTTAGCCGGCTTCAGCGGGGATACCTGGTGTACACGGGACTGCTCAGGACCACGGTCCCTGCGCTGATCCGGGAAGTTGTGCTCCGGGGTGAGCCGACACCGGTCTGCCCGGAATATTTCGCGATCAGTGCCGACGTCCACCTGGTCCTTTCGCATATCACCGAAGAGCAGTACACGGTCGATACCCCGGACGGAAAGGGAAAAGACCGCTCCTCCGCTTTGAGACGGCTGGCCCGCGTGGTATGTGCCGATCTCGAGGAGATCGGGGAGGAGGGGGCATGTGCAGTTGCCCGTACATTCTGGACTGCACAGTGCGAACTGCTGGCTCGTGCCGTCATGGGTGCAACCGCGACCGGTGCACCGCCACAGGTACTCTGTGCAGGGATAGGAGCAGGGCTGCTCTCCGGTCTTTTTGGCGGGCGAAACCTCGCAGACGAACTTGGCCTGGCTTCAGATGCCCTGCCCGCGTTTGCCGTGCGGGAGGTGGCGAAACGAAGACCTGGCACCTGAGCGTTCTCCTGCTTGCCGGGTCCCTTGCCGTCACGCTCCTGCTCTGGAACCTTGGCCTCCCCTTCTTCTTCTTCCTGTTCATCCCGATCATCCCCTTCCTGGGAAGGGAGAAGCAGGTGAAGCGGTGCCCGATCTGCGGGTGGGAGTCGACCGATGAACGGGTCGCCTTCTGCCCGTACGATGCAAGTCCCCTGGAGGACCCGGACAAAAACCAGTGAGATGAGGGATTCCCAGCCGATCAGAGATTCCTGAATGCGACCATGGAGAGGGAGATGACCGATTGCGGAAGGATAACGCCGAAGATCTCGGTCGTCGCAATCCCGGGAAAGTCCCTGCACGAGAGATCCCGGACCGTCCCCCGGTCCACCACAATACCAAGCGACTGCATGAATGCAACCGTCCTCCCGGGGGTCATTGTCCGTGAGAGCACCACGGAGAGATCGACCAGCGGTGAACCCATCCGCGTGTCCGGATAGAAGGGAGCGAGCGCCGGGGATACCCTGCCGCAGTCCCTGCACCGGAAACGCCGGACCCTTACCCTGATCGGCCGGAGCTCCCCTTCATCGATCACCGTGGCAAACTTCCGGTCCTTCCAGTCATACCCTCCTACCGGACCCCCGCAGGAGGGACAGGCCGCCAGTTCCGCAAACTCCTTTCCCTCTACTGAGAGGACGGCAGTCTGGACGAGTGCCTGGAGCATGGGCGGCACTTTTACCGGGCGCATGGGCGGTGCACCTCATTTGCCATCTTCAACGACTCCTTTCAGGATTTATTTTCACAAAATGACGATGGAACGAGCGTATCCTGTCCAGGGTTTCCCGGCCGGCTCACGCAGGTACCCACCAATAATCATCAGTTTCGTCGATGTTAATCATTATGGTTAAATATGGACCCTGCCGACCTCTGAGTGTTCGAGGTTATACCATGGACATGAAATACGTACAGACGACCTGCCCCTATTGTGGGACGGGTTGTACCTTCAACCTCGTGGTGAAGGATGGAAAAGCAGTTGGCACGGCACCGTACCAGCGTTCGCCGGTCAACGAAGGCAAGGTCTGCCCGAAGGGCACCTATGCCCACGAGTTCATCCACAGCCCTGACCGCCTGACAAAGCCGCTGATCAAGAAAGACGGCAAGTTTGTCGAGGCGGGCTGGGATGAGGCGCTCGACCTGATCGCAAAGAAGTTCAAGCAGTACAAGCCCGACGAATGCGCATGCCTGTCATCGGCGCGTGTCTCCAACGAGGAGAACTACGCGATGATGAAGTTTGCCCGCGGCGTCATGAAGACCCGGCACATCGACCACTGTGCGAGGCTCTGCCATGCGTCAACGGTCGCAGGACTTGCGGCGACGTTTGGCTCCGGGGCGATGACCAACTCGATCGGGGACATTGCGCAGTCGAAGTGCTGTTTCATCCTCGGGTCGAACACGTTTGAGCAGCACCCGCTGATCGGACGCCGGGTGATGCAGGCCAAGATGAACGGCGCCAAGATCATCTATGCGGATCCGCGGTTCACGCCGACTGCCAAGCAGGCGGACCTGTACATGCAGTTCCGGTCCGGCTCGGACGTCGCGATCCTGAACGGGATGATGCAGGAGATCCTGAAAAACGGCTGGGAGGACAAGGAGTTCATCGAGAAGCGCACGAAAGATTTCGACAAGCTGAAGGCAGTCGTCATGAAGCCCGAGTATTCGCTCGAGAACGTCTCGAAGATCTCGGGCATCCCGGTAGCACAGCTCAAGACCGCGACCGAGTGGTTTGCGAAAGCCGAATCAGCGTGTATCCTGTACTCGATGGGGATCACCCAGCACACGGTCGGTGTCGACAACGTCAAATCGTGTGCCAACATCCAGATGCTGACCGGCAACCTGGGCAGGCCAGGCACCGGTGTCAATGCACTCCGTGGCCAGAACAATGTCCAGGGCGCCTGCGACATGGGTGCCCTGCCGGTGGTCTTCACGGCATACCAGAAGGTCATCGACGAGGCTGCCCACAAGAAGTTCTCCGATGCATGGGGATTCCCGGACGGGATCGCCGAGCCGAAGAACGGCTATGAAGTCACCACCATGATGGACGTGCTCGCCGACAAGCCCGGTGAACTCAAGTGCCTGTATATCATGGGCGAGAACCCGATGATCTCGGACCCGGACCTCCACCATGTCGAGAAGGCGCTCAAGAACCTCGAGTTCATGGTCGTCCAGGATATCTTCATGAACGAGACCGCCGAACTGGCCGATGTCGTATTGCCTGCCTGCTGTTACGCCGAGAAGGACGGGACCCAGACCTCAACCGAGCGGCGTGTCCAGATGTGGAGAAAGGCCGTCAACCCGCCCGGCGAGGCACGGCTCGACTGGCAGATCATCGCCGATATCGCTGCCAAGATGGGATACGCCAAGCAGTTCCCCTGGAAGTCTGCCGAGGAGATCTTCACCGAGATGTCCAAGCTCACGCCCTCATATGCCGGTATGAACTACAAGCGGCTCAACCAGCCGGAGGCCGCTCACTGGCCATGTCCCACCGCGGAACACCCGGGAACCCCGATCCTCCACAAGGAGCGGTTCTCTCACCCGGACGGGATCGGTGTCTTCTTCGGGTGCGAGTGGAAACCGCCCGCTGAGGTCCCCGACAAGGAGTACCCGTTCATCCTGACCACCGGCCGGTGTATCTGGCAGTGGCACACGGGTACGATGACCCGCCGGTCTGAATCCCTCGAGGCCGAGGAGCCGACAGGTTGGATCGAGATCAATCCCGAGGATGCCAAGGCCCTCAATATCAAGGACAAGGAGATGGTCAAGGCGACCAGCCGCCGCGGTACTGTCAATGTCCCGGCACGGGTCACCAAGGATATCATGAAGGGGGTCATGTTCATGCCGTTCCACTTCAAGGAGTGCGCTGCGAACATCCTCACCAACAATGCCCTCGACCCCATCGCCAAGATCCCGGAGTTCAAGGCCTGTTCTGTCAAGGTCGAGAAGATCGCGGAGGCGAAGTAACATGGGACTTTTTAGCGGAAAACCAGACCAGAAGAAGGGAGACATGGTCTATGCATGGACCACCGACTCCGAGATTGAAAAGAGGGCAGAGTGCGGCGGTGCTGTGACCAGCCTGCTGAAATTCGCCCTCGAACACAAGATGGTGGATGCGGTGCTCGCCATCAAGAGGGGGCAGGACATCTACGATGCAGTCCCTACCCTGATAAGGGACCCAAAAGAACTCGCACACACGGCAGGCTCACTCCACTGCGGGACGCTGAATACTGCCAAGACCGTCGCGAAGTATCTTGACGGGGCCAAGGGTATGAAGATCGGCATGACCGTCAAGGGCTGCGACCTGATGGCCCTGCAGGAACTTGCCAAGCGGAAGAAAGTCAACCTTGACCAGCTCCTCCTCATCGGGGTGAACTGCGGAGGCACCGTCTCTCCTGTCCTGGCCCGGAAAATGATTGCCGAGAAGTACGGGGTTGACCCGGACACAGTCCACAAGGAAGAGATCGACAAGGGCCAGTTCATCATCGAGTACGAGGGAGGCCACAAGGGTATCTCCATCGACGAACTCGAGGAGGAGGGCTTTGGGCGGAGGACCAACTGCCGCCGTTGCATCTACAAGGTCCCGCGCCAGGCCGACCTCGCCTGCGGGAACTGGGGAGTCATCGGTGAAAAGGCAGGGAAGGCCACGTTCGTCGAAGTATGCAGCGACAAGGGTGCAGACCTGCTCTCGCGTGCGGTGAAGGCAGGAGCGCTCAAGACCGAGGCGCCGAACCCGAAGGGGATCGAGATCCGCGGAAAAGTCGAGGGGGCTATGCTCAAGCTCGGCGAGAAATGGCGGAAGAAAGACTTTGAAGGACTCTCAAAGGACCCCTGGGGCATCATCCAGAAGGAGACCGCACGCTGTATCAAGTGCTACTCCTGCATTGAAAACTGCCCGGTCTGCTTCCCGGTCGAGTCAGATCTCAAGAGCAAGCAGTACATGGTCAAGCCGGGTGAAGTCCCGCCAAACCCGATGTTCCACCTGAGACGGTTTGCCCATATCTCTGATGCATGCGTCAACTGCGGGCAGTGCGAGGAACTCTGCCCGATGGATATCCCGCTCGCCAGGTTCTCGCATGCCATCCGGGCAGAAGGGGATGCGGCATTCGAGTCAAAGCTCGGAAAGTCAGCATATACCAACTAACTTTTTTTTCACTTCATGTTTGACCGCCAGCCAGGGCCGTTTGCAGATATTCCGCGAATCGATCCGTACAATGGACCGGACGTTGGTCTTTTTCGATTTTCAACCAGAAAAACGGGATTTCTTCCAAAAACTTATTTATGGACGCCGTCCTTTCGATATATATAAACATTGCGTGCGGTTGTCAGATAACCAGGCTCCTTTACAGGACGAGACAGCAGTGTCCTGCAGGATGTCTCAGGTGATCTGACCCGCAGGGGTTGAAATGAGGATGGTTCAGAAGAAAGATACCCCTCCCAAGAGGGAGGGTAGTGATGCTCTCATTCCGGCGAGGGATTCCGTTCAGGGGATCCGGGGGAGAAGCCTCGGTATTGTCGTGATCCTCTGTCTTGCTCTCGCGGCATGTGGCATCTGCTCGGGGGATACGGTGACGCAACCCCAGGTCCCGCATATTTTCTATGGGCAGGTGAGCATTGAGGGAGCCTTGGCGCCTGCTGGTTCAACCATCTCGGCGACGGTGAGTGGCGGAAGCGGCACCCTGGTTACCGATACTCCGGGACTGTATGGAAGTCCGGGTGCAACGAGCCAGAAACTTCTCGTGCGGGCAGACAGTCCCACGGGAGTTATTCCCAATGGAGCTGAAATCCATTTTAGTGTAAACGGTACCGCTGCCAGATGCAGAGAATTTGGCACATCAGTCTGGCAGAACAGCTATCCCTTTACTTCGGGAGGGTTCACCAATCTCGATCTGGAGGTAGGACAGACCCCGCAGCAACTCGTTGCCGATTTTTCCGGAAATCCAACGACCGGCACTGCGCCGCTCACGGTGCAGTTTACCGATCTCTCCACCTCGCAGCATGATCAGTGGGCATGGGTCTTTGGGGATGGGGGAACCTCGACGTTGAAGAATCCGAACCATACCTATGATGCAGGTACGTATACGGTCCTGCTGACCATCTCAAGCGGTACGGCACGCGGTTCTGTGGAAAAATATCATTATATCAGCGTGACCTCCGGCACTAGTGGCGGCACCGCTG
>CAZRAQ010000006.1:50164-57094 GCA_964598015.1 uncultured Methanoregula sp.
GCGTTACGGTGAAGGGGTTGCTCCGGTGGACTTGGGTTCGGGCGGTGGCGGCGGTGGAGGTGGCGGGGGTTTTGCATCACCCGTGTCCGCCACGACCACCACGACCAAGACGGTAACCCCGACACCCACCTCCACAACGGTGCAATCCTCATCGGGAGGGCTGGCACTCGGCCCGGACAATAAGACACCCCGGCAGGTGACATTCGCAGCCACCGACGGTGTCGGATCCTTGATCATCGGAACAGGAGTTGCCCCGGTCGATTCTGCGGGAATGCCCCTGCAACAGGTCTCCCTGAACACCACTTCCGCCGGTTCCCTGCCGCCGGGAGCCCCCTGCACCGCCACTCCCTATGCCTACGTGATCACCCCTGCCGGATCCACCTTCGCCCCGGCTGTTGCCCTGGTTCTCTCATTCGACGAGTCTACGTGGAATGGGCTGAAGGACAACAACATGGCGATCATCGGGTATAACTCCTCTTCGGGAACATGGGAGGGATTTGCGACTCAAACCGATCCAGGCGCACGAACCGTGAAAGCAATGGTAACGAAAGCGGGCACGTATGCACTCTGCCTGACACCGGGTCAGGAACAAACCCCTGTCACTGTGCCACCGACCGTCACCACCCCGGCCACGAGTGCGTCAGGACTCCCCATGGACATCATCATTCCGGCAATCCTCCTCATGGTCGTGGTCCTCGGTGCTATCGTGTATCTCATCAGCACCCGGACCAATGGGAAAACCCCGCCAAAAGAAGGGCAATAAACCTCTCTTTTTTTCTTTTTTAAAAACAACCGGGAGACAGAGGCTTCTACATTCTCCTTCAAATGAGACTGCTCCGAGAGAATTCCATCAGAGAGACCAGCGGTATACCATCAGGTCCCTTTTTTGCGGATGAGAAATCCCGGGGGATTTTTGTCATGAAAACAGTCACGATGCAGCACAGCCACAAGCATACAAAATGATAATGCCGGAGGCGTTTTCATATGAAAACGCATCTGCGGTTTTCACTTAGGGGGTGCATATGACCGATAGGTATCATGGGCGTTTCAGTTGAGAGAACACCACTACACCCTCATTCCCTAACCTGAACATCTGCTATCTCCAGCCCTGTACCATAGCGGAGAGGACCAGAATATAGAACAGCCTCCCTGCTCTTCGACCTGACGGCATCGAAGGTATTTTCACGGGAAAATGGTCATCTCTCTTCATACGCGTCCAGGGTCAACGGTGGCCAGGGACTCAATGTATTCCTGGATACATCCGGGAAAATGGAGGTACACATGAACGGATTTCTCAGTCTCCCTATGTGGTCGCCCTACATCGTCGGGGTGGGTATCGGGCTCCTTGTCTGCCTTGCCCTGGTGGTGTCAGACAGGCCAATCGGCTGTTCCACGGCTTTTGTCAAGGCAACCGGACTGATCGAGCAGCTCATTCGCGGAAGGAAGGTGCAGGAGAAAGAATACTACAGGAAATTTCCTCCACGCATCGACTGGCAATTCATCATAGTCCCCGGCATTGTCATCGGTGCATTCATCTCCTCCTTCCTCTCGGGCACATTCGGCTTCTTCATCGTCCCGCCATTCTGGGCTGCACAATTCGGAGACTCGGCCGTACTCCGGATCCTCGCAGCCATCGCCGGGGGAATCCTCCTTGGGTTTGGGGCACGGTGGGCCGGGGGCTGCACGAGCGGGCATGGGATCAGTGGAACATTGCAACTGTCGGTCGGGAGCATTCTCTCGGCCGCCTGTTTCTTTGCGGGAGGGATAGCCATGGCAATGGTCCTCTTCGGAATCCCGGTGTGAGGAGAGGAAAGCACATGGACCTCATTCAATTGCACAAAAACGGGAAAGCCCAGGTCCTGCTCGGGCTTCTCTTTGGGATCGTCTTCGGATTCCTCCTGCAGAAAGGGGGAGCCACCAGCTACGAGGTGCTCATCGGGCAGCTCCTGCTGACTGATTTTACCGTGGTCAAGATCATGGCATCCGCAGTTGCAACGGGACTTGTCGGCTTCTTCCTCCTCAGGCACTTCGGGTATGCGAAGCGGCATGTCAAGGCTGCAACGATAGGTTCCAATGTGGTAGGAGGCCTGATCTTCGGGCTTGGCTTCGGGCTCCTCGGCTACTGCCCGGGAACCGTTGCCGGAGCGGTTGGATCGGGTGCCCTCGATGCCCTCTTTGGAGGAGTGGTCGGCCTCCTCATCGGGGCCGGGATCTTTGCCTGGGCATATCCCTCTCTCGATAAAAGGATCCTCAATTATGGTGCGATCAAAAAGGAGACCGTGCACGAACTGCTCGGGCTGCCGGAGTGGCTCGTAGTCCTTGCAGGATTCATCGGAATAGTGGGATTTCTTTATGTTCTTGAGATGGCAGGGCTCTGAAGATGCTCTTTATTATTTTTTAAAAGAATCAGCCGATTCCAGACGCATAAAAAAATTGCCAGTGACATATTTTCATAGACCTTCTTGCCTATTCCCCAGCCTCTTTATCGGCGTAGTAGTAGTACTCCCCGCTCGATTTCTGGTCGCGGTCAAGATACGAGCCAGGCTTGTTGATCCGCGGCCTGCCGCTCCGGTCCCTCCGGAAAGTGACGCCGAGACGGGAGAGGAAGCGGTTCATGCCCTGCCGCATATCGAACGGACCTGTGGCTGCTCCGTGAATCCCTGGCTCTCCGTCAAAAACAAGGATCCTCTCGCTGATCATGTCGATCAGGTAGATGTCGTGGTCGATGACCAGGATGGCTGCATCCCTGCCATCCACGTGCTGCTTGAACATCCGCGTCATCCGGACCCGCTGCTCGACGTCAAGATGAGCACTCGGTTCGTCCAGCACGTAGATATCTGCATCCCGGGAGAGGCAGGCGGCGATGGCAACCCGATGGAGTTCTCCTCCCGAGAGGGTGTCGAGCGATGACTGGAGGAGCGGGGAGAGGGAGAGCGGCTCGAGGATGTCGTGCTGATACGCCGAGCTGTCAAAAGAGCGGGAGATCTGCCTGAGCGAGAATTCCACCGTGTCGGAGGAGGATGCTTTCAGGTACTGCGGCTTGTAGGAGATCCGGGTTTCCAGGTCGAGGGGGCCGCCGTCAGGCTCTTCTTCACCGGCGAGAAGGCGGGCAAACGTGCTCTTCCCGATACCGTTGGCACCGACCAGCCCGAGCACTTCCCCCGTGCGGATCTCGCCGGGGGAGATCGTGAGCCGGAACCGGTCATAGCTCTTCTGCATAGCCGGGAACTCAAACAGGGTGGCACGCTCCGCATGCTTCTCGTGCGCCCTTTTCTCAAATACCACCGGGTAGTCCCGGAACCGCACGTTCTCTTCCGGCAGGTACCCCTCAAGGTACTCGTTGATGCCGACCCTCACCCCTTTTGGCTGGGTGATGACCCCGAACACGGCCGGTTTTCCATAGGCAACATGCACCGTGTCGGCGAGCATGTCAAGGATGGCAAGATCGTGTTCGACAATCACTATCGGCCGGGAGGCGGCAAGATCCCGTATGATCCGTGCTGCAGCCATCCGCTGGTAGATATCCAGGAAAGGGGTGATTTCATCGAGGAAATAGAAGTCTGCTTCACGTGCGAGGCAGGCCACGATCGCCACCCGCTGGAGCTCCCCACCCGACAGGGTCGAGATATCATGGTCAAGCAGGGGAGAGAGCGTCAGGGCATCGATGTACTCCTGCAGCGTTCCACGCTCGTCCGTTGTCCTGAGGAGCTCTGCAGGGGTGCCGGAAAATACCTTCGGGATGTAATCGATATACTGGGGCTTCACCGCCACCTTCAGCTTTTTTTCCGATATCGTCCTCAGGTAATCGAAGAGCTCTGTGCCGGTATATTTCCTGAGGATCTCCTCCCAGCCGGCCTCGCGTTCGAATTCCCCGAGGTTCGGTTTGAGCTGGCCCGAGAGGATCTTGACCGCAGTACTCTTACCAATACCGTTTGCCCCGAGGATCCCGGTCACCTTTCCCGCGACCGGGATGGGAAGGCCGTACAGGGCAAACCCGTTTTTTCCGTACCGGTGCGTTGCGTGTTCGAGCTCCTCGGGGAGACTCACAATGTCGATAGCCTCAAACGGGCATTTCTTGACACATATCCCACACCCTACGCAGAGCTCCTCTGAGACGACTGCCTTTTTGTCCTCGCCGATAACAACCGTTTCGTCTCCTGTCCGTACACGGGGACAGTAAAGGATGCATTCCGTACCGCATTTCTGCGAATGACACCGGTCACGGTGGACGACTGCGATGCGCATCTAGACCTTCACGCTCAAATTCCGCTCGTCAGGAGGATGGTCCAGGTGATGAACCAGAATACAAACGTCATGAAACCCTGGAAGAACCAGTCCTTTGCGCCAAGGGGGGTGGGCGCAAGGTGCAGCAGCATGAAGAGATGCTTCTGTACCAGAATGCCGGTGGCCATGATGAGAAGCGCGAGGATCGTGTAACTCTGTAACCCAAGAATTTGTGATGAGTCGATAGCGAAGTAGGAGATCACCCCGGTTATAATTCCCATCGCCGTGGCAATGGCAGTGCGTTTTATTTTCCTGCTATTTTCCTGCCGTTTCTCTTCAGGGGAGAGCCTGTGCGGCATCTCTTCCTTTTCCGTTACCTCATCTGCACTCATCGCGATACCAGTAGTCCTATTTTTTAGTCTTTAAGCAATATGTAATTTGGTATCCGATGGCCACGAAAGAGGGGATGAGCGGGATAGATGTCCATGCGGTCGTTGCCGAATGGCAGCGCCTCCTCCCCCTCTGGGTCGGCAAGATCTATCTCTTCTCCTCCTCGCATATCGCGATCCGGCTCCAGGGGCAGGAGCATGCACGGCACCTGCTCCTTATCGAGAACGGCAGGCGCATCCACCTGACCGGCACCATTCCTGAACCGCCCAAAATACCCCCGCCGTTTGCCATGCTTCTCCGGAAGTACCTGGACGGAGGGAGAGTCCTTGCAATCTCCCAGGCGGGCCTCCAGCGGATCATCTGTATCGACGTCGGGAAACAGAATACGACCTTCCACCTGGTCATCGAATTGTTTGATGACGGGAACCTCATCCTCTGCAACGATGCCTGGACGATCATCCAGCCGCTCCGCCCCCACCGGTTCCGTGAGCGGGATATCATCGCAGGGGCAACGTACCAATTCCCTCCCGCCGACCCTGCAACGTTTACGAGGGAAGAATTCCAGCGGTTCCTGAAGGAGGACGGACGGGACGTGGTGAGGGCGCTCGCAGTCGGGGCGATGCTCGGCGGGAAATACGCCGAGTACCTCTGCAGGAGAGCCGGGGTGGAGAAGAGCCTGCCTGCCGCTGATGCCGATGCTGACCGGCTGTACCAGGAACTGCATGCGTTGATCCTCCGGGCAACAGAAGGGATCGCACCGGTGATTACCGGAAAGGAATGCCTTCCCTTCACTGAGGAGGAAGGGGGAACGCAGGAAGGTGAGGGAGGTTTCAATGGAGCTCTCGACCGGTTCTATCCCGCAATTTCCATCGTTTCCAGCGAAGCAGCGGCTTCCGCGTCCAAAGGGCTTTCAAAAGAGGAGCGGATCCGCCAGCGGCAGGGTGATATCCTCGCCAAGTACGAGCAGAAGGTTGCCCGCACTGAAAAAATTGCGGCAATGATGTATGAGGCATACCCGCAGCTCCAGGAGATCATCACGGTCCTCGATGAGGCCAGCAGGAAGATGTCGTGGCAGGAGATCGAACAGGTGCTCCGGTCCGGAAAAACCGGTCCTGCCCGGCAGATCGTCTCGGTGAACCCGGCCGAGGCCTCGGTGGAGGTGGATATCGGCGAGAGGGTGACGCTCCACGTCCACGAGAGCCTCGATGCAAATATCGGGAGATACTTTGCAGTGATAAAAAAATTGCGGAAGAAAATCAACGGCGCAAAAGCTGCGATGGCCCGACCGGTCGTCCCTCCCAAAAAAAAGCGGACGACCGTCCCTGTCCTGAAGAAAAAATGGTATCACCGGTTCAGGTGGTTTTATACCAGCGACGGCATACTCGTGCTCGGTGGCAAGGATGCCTCCCAGAACGAGGAGCTGGTCAAGAAGTACATGGAAGGGGGGGACCGGTTTGTCCACGCCGACGTGCACGGGGCCAGTGTCGTGATGGTAAAAGGGACAACGACCTGCATGGACGAGGTCGCCCGGTTTGCCGCTTCCTTCTCGGGCGCATGGCGGAGTGGTCATGCAACCGCCGACGTGTACGCTGCAGCCCCACCCCAGGTGAGCAAGACCCCTGAGTCCGGGGAATACGTCAGCAGGGGCTCGTTTATCATACGGGGTGAGCGGGAGTATTTCCGGGATGTGCCGCTCGCCTGCGCCATAGGATTCCAGAGGGAGCCGGAGCTGGCAGTCATCGGCGGTCCACCCTCAGCGGTTGCGAAAAAGACGGACATTTTCGTCGTCCTGAAGCCCGGCACATTCGAACCGAACGATACCGCCAGGAAGGTGTTGCGGACCTTGCGTGAAAAGGTCGGCGAGGAGGAGGCACAGAGCCTGAAGGCGATCCTCAACACGGATCGGATTGCATCCTTTATCCCGCCTGGCGGGTCAGACATCGTGGAGCCATGAAAGCGGAAGAGGGAGAACTGCAGCACGGATACGGCGAGATACGGCTGTTTCCGGAGAGCCTCGACGATCTCTGGCACATTGAGCATCTTGTTGCTCCCGGCGACCTTGTCTTTGCCACCACGCTGCGTGCCGTGGACAACGCCCCGGACAAACTGCGGCCTGAAAAACCTGAAAAACGGCCTGTGAGGCTGGGAATACGGGTCGGGCGGACTGAATTCCACCGGTTCGCGAACCGCCTTCGCATCACGGGGATCATCGAACATGGGGAAGAGACCGGTTCCTACCACACCCTCAACATCGAACCGGGATACGAGATCTCCGTCATCAAGCACTGGCGCCCGTTCGACAGGGAACGGATAGAC
>CAZRAQ010000007.1:0-37150 GCA_964598015.1 uncultured Methanoregula sp.
TAAATCCGTAAACCTTTTTCATCTCTTTTCTAAGATCAAGTATGGATTCGATAGAGGGGTATGTCGATTATAAGCGCCGGGAATATTGTCACGAGGTGAAATGCCCGGTGCAACTGCTTTTGGATGACGAAGTGGAAAAATCTCCCAGATACGAAGAAATCCGGGCGATTTGTGCATCCAACTGTCTCCATACTACCCATGCATTTCACTCCTGGCTGATAAAGAAGGGATACCTGATCGTCAGGCCAGAGGAGAGATAATCCCAACTTTTTATACCGTTGTGTGTCATTTATTCTCGTGAAGTGTCCCCATGGCAAACGCATACCTTGACAGCGGCATACAAAGCCGGATGAACCGGATCATCAACCCGAAAGAGAACAGGGTGGTGATGCTCGCGATAGACCATCCCTATTTCCAGGGGCCGACAACGGGCCTGCGCAACATGAGCAACACCATAAAAACACTCCTCCCCTATTGCGATTGCCTGATGACGACTCGCGGGGCAGTGCGGAGCAATATCGCGTGCGAAGATCTCGGGTCAAAACCCATCATGCTCCGGGTGACAGGGGGGAACAGCGTTTTAAACGAAGAATTGAGCGATGAAAAAATCACGGTTCCCATCCAGGAGGCCATCCGGATGGACGCAGCCGGGGTCGCGGTCAGTGTGTTCATCGGCTCTGTCAACCAGCAGCAGACCATTCTCAATCTCACCGACATGATCAACCAGGCCGAGGCATACGGGATTCCCGTCCTGGCGGTAACCGCCGTGGGGAAGAACATGGCCCGGGATCTCCGCTACCTGGCGCTTGCCTCCCGGATCTGCCAGGATGCAGGGGCCCGGATCATCAAGACCTATTACTGCGAGGAGTTTTCCCGGTTGGTTGACGCCGTTGCTCCCACACCCGTCGTCGTCGCGGGAGGGAAGTATTCGAGTCCTCCCGACGCTCTCCAGATGGCCTACAACTCCATCCAGGCCGGTGCAGTGGGAGTGGATTTCGGACGAAATATTTTCCAGGATGAAAACCCGATCGGCATGATCAAGGCAATTGGTACCATTGTCCATCAAGATTATACTTTGAAGGAAGCTCTGGATATGTACCATGCAACATTGCCCGATGCACGCAAGCTCGATTGAATTGGTTCCCATATTTTTATGCAATGACGCTCCCACGAATGAACACCATGAAGGCAGCAGTCTATTATTCGAACAGTGACATCCGCACCGAAGAGGTGGATGATCTCCCGGTTGGACCAGGAGAGATCAAGGTCAGGGTCATGGCGTGCGGCGTGTGCGGGTCGGATGTCATGGAATGGTATCGGATACAGCGTGCGGGAAGACCAGGGGGTATTGGATCATTTGGACATGAATGCGCAGGAATCATTGCCGAAGTCGGGTCCGACGCAGATCCGAAATGGAACGTAGGCGATCGGGTTGTCGTCACCCACCATGTCCCCTGCAACACGTGCAATGCATGTATACGAGGGCATACGACCGCGTGTGAAACCCTGCAGAAAACCAAGTTCAAACAGGGGTACGGGGCGTTTGCAGAGTACGTTGTTCTGCCCGGAATCAACGTGGATCGGGGTATCTTGCGCCTTCCAAAAACGGTCTCTTTTGACGCAGGAACGTTTGTTGAACCCCTTGGATGTGTGGTGCGTGGGCAGGAACGGGCTCCGACCTCGGATGGCCGATCTGTCCTGATCATCGGCGCCGGGATCACCGGGTTGCTGCACGTGCAGGTTGCCCGGCTGAACGGGGCGGGCTATATCGCTGTCTCCGATATCAATCCCAACCGACTGGAGCTCGCCCGGAAATTCGGCGCTGATGCAACCATTCTCGCGACGGAAGATGTTTCCGGCACGTTTAAGGAATGCAACGGCGGGCTGGGCGCAGATACCGTTATTATGACTGCACCGGTTCCCACATGTGTGAAACAGTCCCTTGAGGCAATCGGACGAGGGGGGACGATCTTGTTTTTTGCCCCCACACATCCTGACGTCCAGTCCGGGATCAACCTCTGGAACCTGTGGCAAAAAGAGGCAACGATCACCCATTCCTATGCTGCCGATTTCCATAATCTTTCGACTGCCTTGAAATGGATCCAGCAGAACAGGATTCAAGTGGCAGATATGATCACCCATGTTCTTCCCTTACAGGAGACGGTTCAGGGATTTTCCCTGACTGCCCACCCGCGGGAGGGGAGCCTGAAAGTGATCATCCATCCACAGGAATGACCTGTTCCGATCATCTCCCAACGGTGGGCAATATGAGGCCTTTTTCACGCCCGACCTGCTCTCTTTGTTTATGCAACAGGTCAATCATGGCAGGGTTGTCCAGGGGGAGTCGTAGTCTTCGTTCGTCAAATCCACAAAACGGTTCCATGAGTATCATTGATGACGTGTTTCATCGTTCGCCATTGGCTGGCTCATGCTCACCGTAGAATTCCGTTCACCACGCTCGTCTCCCCTCTCAATGTGGTTACTGCAAATCGTCCCCTTTCTTCACGATGAAAAAGGAGTACCCGTATTCCCGTGAATGGGTACGGAATACCGCTATCTCCTCTTCGACCGAGGCAAGGAGGGCCTGCACCTCCTGGTCGTCCGGATACTGTCCCTTCAGCACTTCCAGCCGGCGGGCCAGGGGGATATAATAGTGCTTCCACCAGGCAACGTCGGGGAGCCGCAGGGTGGCGAGGATCGAGTACCCTGCATCCCTTATCATTCCGTATGCCTCCTCTTCATGCACCATGGCAGGATATTGCTGTTCAAAAAACTGCCTGCACTCCAGCGTCGGCGTATGGGTGAACCAGAACAGGTCCGAGACAGCCAGGTACCCTCCCTGCTTCAGGAGCCGTTTCCAGGAAGAGAGTGCCTCGTGAAATCCCATCACGAACGCCGAGCCCTCAGCCCAGATGAGATCGAAGGACCCTGCGGGAAACATGAGATCGTCCATCGAAATACGCAGGGTTGTGATCCGGCCATCCAGTCCCGCTTTTGCTGCCCGTTCAGTAACATCGTCAAGAAATGGCTGGTGAATGTCGGAGGCGATGATGGTCGCACCGGGGCAGAGGCGGGCAAGCGTGAGCGTCTGCATCCCCGAACCGCACCCGATGTCGAGAATCCGGACATCTGCCGGGAGGTGCGGGATAGTGTGAAATGCCCGGGCTGTACAGTCATCAAGCCCGGGGCCTTGCCGGGGTAGCCCTTCGAATATGGTGAAAAAAAATCCCTCTTCCATAGTTATACTGGTTTCGAACCTGCACCTGATCTGTTTTTTGGTATCCGGGTGCTGAATCCATGCACCGCTGCCGTTTTATACCAGCGACGACACGAAGGAAGGTTCAGGGAAAAAGAGGCATTTAAAGGATCATTTCTTCTGCAGTATCCCGGTAATGGTTATACAACATCTGGCCCCAGTGTACCGCCTTTTCATCGACTGAGAAGAGGTCGGTGGTAGTGTCAAAGACCCCGTCTTTTTTATAAAGACCCAGAGAGAGATGCTTATCAGTGACGGTAAGCCCCAATTTGGGGGGCTTTTCAAGGATGAAAATCTTGCTATTGGTTTGAGTGGCGAGCTCATGAATCTTGTCGAAATCGGAGGATACCGAAATTTGCCTGAAAAGCTCTTCTCTCACCAGAATTTCTCCATATACCCCTTCACCGATTCTTTTCATGACGGCACAAACGTGTGCAGGGCTTGAGATAGGGGTGAGGATATTCAGGTGTTTGGCTTCCTGAATAATCTTCAGGAAATTGAAATACACATTAAAAATGTTGATATCCGTATCGGCAATAATCTCAGAATTGTAGAGATCCCCGATGGTATCTAAAAATTCCTCCGGTATCTCTTCGGATGAATGCTGGTGCCAGAAATTTTTATGCTTCGTGGTAATCGACTTGAAACGAATAATATCCTGCATCTTCTTGCTGAGTAACCTGCCTATGGGAGTAAGGTGATATTCATAGTCTGAAATTGCTATCAAATTACCCGATTCCAGCTTTCGTATCCTTGGGATAAGTGCCTGGGATGAGCTCCCGGTTATTTCGCGAAGTTGGGCAAGTGTCTTGTTTCCATCAACCAGGGCCAGAAGGATCTGTATCTGGAGCCGCGACCGAAAAAGTGCCTGAATATCCCCCATGTTGCGTGTGCAATGATCTACCGACATAATGAACAAATCCTGATTCCCTGTCAATCCAGAATAAAAGCCATAATTTACTGGATATTCTTATTTTCCCGGGTAAAGTGGCTGCACGGGTTCCCTTTCTCCTTTTGCCGCATAATTCTCTTGAAAAACAAGCCAAAGGGAACCTTTTCGCAACTCCTCAATCCTTTATGTACTATTATATTGCTCCGTATAATACCTTACGAGAAATGAACCGAATGCATTTTAAGGGGGCTGTTCACCCCCACACTCCTACATGCGATACCACGCCGCCGCCCTTTCATAGAAGGAACAAAGGAGAGAGCCGATGCGAAACTGTTCGAAGTGACACCAGCGAACCGTGAATGGATCAGGGCTGATCTCCTTACAGGAGCTGCTGCGAATAGTACCTGAATTTTTCTCTCTGCATTTAATGAGAATCGAGTGTTCACTGATTGTGAACATGGATGCTGATATGAGCGTTATCCGCATTTTCATCCTTTGGAGAGTGAACTGAACATCAGTAGAACATCTCCCTTATTCGTTTGGAGGCACCATTGCATGGCAAATGGATATATGGGGCTGAATCCGCTATTGGGACCCGTACCAGTTTTGGAAAATGTATTGCTTGGCATATGAATATATGTATTCAGGAAAGACGTATTCAATTGGTCCCGTGGAACACAGGACTCATATAACCTGGAAGAACCCAGGGGGGAAAAGGGGGGGATCACGATTCGGACATACGATCGATTGATGACAGAACTCCAGACCATGCGGTCGGCTAAGTCCGGAGCAAACAGGAACGCTGAAAAACTGATCGATATCTATGATCGGCTCGCCAAAAAGAGTGACAAGGAGCCAGATGTTCATCCTTTTCTTGAAAACTGATGAAAGCACTCAGCTGCCCGAACCACTGTGATGCCCGGAGCTATGGGGGAATGATTGATCCCGGGGAAAAAATCCCTCGGAGTCATATCATCTGATGTATAGAACCAACACCAGTGCAGCGCCAAAAACGGTCTTTTTGCGATCATTCCGATAAAAAACCTGTTTTAGAGAGAGAGGAGAACCGGAATCGCCCGGGTCTCTTTGATACCTGTACGCTGCGACCCAACCGGTTCATGTAACCTACGTTTATATAGGGGAAATCCTTAACCAACCGGTAACAGAGGAGAAACACTATGGAGTTTGCAACTATCGTGATGTCGCGGTATGCGACGAAGAAATTTGATGGCAGGAAGATTTCTGAACCAAAGATACATGAGCTGCTGGAGATGGTCCGGTTCGCCCCGTCGGCATTGAACCTCCAGCCCTGGAAGATCAAGGTGGTTACCGATCAGAGCATAAAAGAGCAGCTGAAACCAGCGGCATTTGACCAGGAACAGGTTACAACCTGTTCACACCTGCTTGTGTTCTGTGCAGATCCCGACTATGACATCCTCATACGTAGGCTTGGAGCACTCCTGAAAAAGACGGGGGTTCCCACTGAGATGCAGGAGCGTGTCATCGGGATGGCGGTCCAGTTCACGAAGCCACTGTCCCCGGAGCAGAAACTGGCATGGTCGCAGGCCCAGACCTACCTGGCGCTCGGAAATGCCCTGAACGGCGCAAAATCACTCGGGTTTGATTCCTGTCCGATGGGGGGATTTGACCCGGAAGCGGTCTCCCGTATCCTGAAGATCCCCCCGCCGCTCGTCCCGACCATGCTCTGCCCGGTAGGGTACGCTGCTGATACACCGATGCCGAAAGTGAGGTTTGCAAAAGAGGAAATCGTGTTCTGACACGTCGCTATAATCCTGAAGACGTTGAGGGAAGACCAACAATATACTGAATCGCAGATGTCTGCGGAAAAAATGAACCCTCTTTTCTTTCAGGCATCCTAAACGAGGCTCTATCACCATCGACCGATGGTCCCTGCAATAATCTGCTCGATTGTGTATCTCTGCACAACCAGGCTTCTTCCGGGATGAACGTACCGAGACCCGGTTATTAACTGACGTGAATACCTCGCGGGGATGGTGATTACCAAATGTGATTCATCCTCAGATCTCGTCCAGGTTGGTTATCGCGAGATCACACGCTTGTTCGATCATCTGCAGGCGGTTCACAACCAAGGCTTGCATGTCCGTTCCGTGCGTTAAAAATCGATCCCAGGATTATCATGAGATATACTCCTATCCCAGTCCCTTACCAACAGTCACTTTTGCACAGGGTTAAGCCCGCCCGTTACGGTGGATCGGATAGCGGGAATCTGAAGAGGTGGATCGACTGGTCTTTCCGGGCACAGCGCCCGGGCTGATCAGACTTCTTTCTATCCGATACCACGACAAACCGATCGTCTTCGAGCCAGGTGACCCCTTCCATATTACAGTACAGGATCCGGCCTTCTTCATCGCGGGGGAACAGGTAGAGTTGGCCATCGTCTCTGAACAGATCGTCCAGATCGGCAGGCTGCTCACGAAGGCGGCCCACCCACATGGCCGATGAGGCCTGGGATAGCACCGTGAGAGAGCCGTTCCGGACATCGAGGCTGGCATAGTCCTTGAACTGCACCGCTTCCGGGAGCCTGATGGTGCCGGCATGCTCCCATTGTTCCGACGCCCAGGAAAAGACCTGGATACGGCCGTTTCCTGGCTGTGCACCGGACTTGCCGCTTTTACAGTCATTTCCCTCGCAGAGACCGAGCAGGCAATCCTTCCCGTCGTAGTGCAGGGTCGAGAGGCCTTCAAACCCCTTGTTGCCGGCTTTGAGTGGAAACGGCAGCCAATACCCTTTGAGAAAGGTGAACGATTCGTCAAACTCATCGACACGCGGCAGGGAGACGCCCGATTTCGTTTCGGCTGCCTCTATCAGGCAATACCACCTGCGGGTTGATGGCAGGTAGGTGATATCTTCATACCCTGTTCCGGTGCCCTTCAACTCCAGCAGGACGGGCGCCTCCCCTGCATGATCCCAGTCCTCCGGCCTGAGTCGCAAAAGGCGTGGAGCATCATCAAAAATGACATGGAGATAGCCATCCTTCAGGCAGACGCCACTGGCTTCGTAATGCTTTTTGCCAGCACCTTCGAGCAGTGTGCTGATCCTGGTCTCCTGAACAAGCTCCAGGACTGTCGCATTGGTTTTGTCCATCTCACACCTGCACGGAAAGTTTCGAACGTTGCTTAGGGTATATGAATCACTAGTAAGGGAAGAGGGTATTCCCTCTCAGCCTGCCCCCAAGCGATTGTTTGTGCACTGGTATGTGAAACCCACAAGGATAGGTTTCGATCCTTGGGGACCATAATTGTGTCGGAGAATCAGCTTCTGGCTCTGATGGAAACCAAAGTAGATTACCAGAGCTCGGCAACGCTCTCATTCAATGCCGCCTCCAATAACTTCGAATTGGCGATTGCGGTTGCGATAGCGGTCTTCGGGATCGGTTCAGCGGAGGCATTCGCTACCGTTATCGGCCCACCTTATAGAGATACCGGTACTCATCGGCCTTGTCAATGTAGCCTTGTATCTGAAAGATGGGTGGCATGGCTGAGGAACTATGATGGAATGTCCTTCGGAATGTTAGGGGTAAACCTCCTCCCATCGTTACCAATGATAAATGATTAATCATTGATTATAAAAATTTAAAAAAGGTGTTTTAGAGTAATCTCTTTGCCAAGTCTTCCCCGGCAACTCTTTCCGTTTGTGATAGTTTTGCAATAGCTTCAAGTGCGACTTTTGTGTTATTCAATCTCACGAGATCGCTTTTCCCTTTTTCGCTAAGCCCAAACTGGAGGCCGAGGAATGCCCCAACAATCGTGCCAAGTACGGTCGTGAAGAGACCAACAATAGATGCGATTCCTTCCGGAGTCATATAGGTAACTATTCCAGCCGAATCAGTAGTGGCAAAACCCTTTAGGATAAATATAACCCAAACGGCAATAGCCAATCCAATTATTGTGATTAAGAAAGTTACAATGAGTCTCGTGCGTTCCAGTTCGAAGAGCTGATCTCGTAGAGTGTTGTTTGTCATACAGTTGCTACATAAAATCGGGGGCTTATATTTGTTTGCTATGCATATTCGTCCTTCGCAATATTGTTGAACAAGCAGGACAGTATGATGATGTCATGACACGACTATCAAAAATCGAAGCAGAACTTTCCGAATTGAAAAAACAACCATGGGCTCGAGGAGATTCGAACTCCTGACCTCCGCCATGTCAAGGCGACGTCATAACCAGCTAGACCACGAGCCCTCTCGGATTAACGGGATGCCTCTTAATATCGGTTACATACCTATTAAACTATTCTCTTTTCCTTCGAATATCGCCTGCCAGCCGCCGCTCCGTCCCCGGTTCACGGTCGGTATGAATCAGTATCATGAAGGGTGTTTCAAACGTGAAGAGCAACAATAATGGTCTGCGCCTGGAATTATGGGGCAGAGCTCTATAAGCCGGTGAAATAATAATGAAATTCATCGCTTGGCAGGACGACCCTTCGATAATGTAACAGTGTATCGCAACCCTGCTTTGAAATAAATTGTAGTCATTTCATAAACCTTATTTCACCAGGGAAAATGATTGCAGGAACAGGTTTGGCCGGTTATTGCTGCAAAATATCCAGGAATAATCTCCTTTCCTTCATTTTTCCCGGTTCGCAGGATTACTGAATGGCACTCATTAAGGACGAAAGCCGAATTGGTAAAATAATGAGGTTTCCTTCATGACGCCGATAATTCCTGACCAGATATTCGTGTACGAGCACGATGCCAGCAGGTTCGAGCTCCTTGTCCGTATAGTGTACTTGATTGCGATAACTCTTGTATCCATGGTACATGGAATCCTCGCCATGATCTGTCTCTTCATGCCGTCATTCTTCATCCTGATCTTTGGCAGGCGACAGCAGGGCCTCTCTGACTTTGCGAAAGGCTATTTTGAATATATCGTGTCAAGAAGGCCTTCCATGTATTTTATGACCGATTTGCGGCCGCAGATCCTCCTCGACACATAGTAAATATTTATATGGACTAAAAGGGGCTCTCTTTTCGGATGATGTTCTGTCATTTATATCTCTGTTTCCTGGAGTAACTTCGAATTATTATATATTCAAAGAATCTGGGGATATTATTGTCAATATCCCGGACGTCAACACATGATCGCACCCTTGGATTTTTGTGGTTGCCACAACTCCATGGTTAGCTTCGCCTATTAACCAGATACGTGTTCCGGAATTTTTACCAGATTATGAAAATGAATAGAACTTCTTCCCTTAAGGGATACAAGAATAGGTTTATAACGTCATATGGTTTCCTTTTTACTATGGCACGCTCTATTCCGAGCACTAATATCTTAATTTTAATAATTTTAGCGGTTATTATCCTGGTTTCTTTCATTCTGCGGGCTTTACCCGCGTTGTACATGGACCTCAATCCGTATGGGCTGAATCCGGATCCTGATACCTACTATATTTACAGGCAGATTGAGGTGATGGTCTCCAATTTTCCCCAATATAACTGGTTTGATCCAATGACTGCGTTCCCATTCGGAAAGCACATCGATTGGGGCCCTTTATTTCCCTTTATTGCTGCTCTCTTCGCAGTTGTATCTAGTGCCACTGAGCGGTTTGATATTCTTGCCATCGCATCATGGACTACTGTTGTGCTCGCTCTTCTCATGATACTGGTGGTGTTTTTACTCGCTCGGCTCCTTTCTGAATGGAAGACAGGGATTATTGCAGCGATTTTTATTGCTTTGGTGTCTGGGGAATACTTCTTGCGCTCATCCTTTGGCCCCCTCGATCATCACATTGCTGAAGTGCTATTCACGACCCTCTTCTGCCTTGGGTATATATGGATACTCAAAAGATCGAATAACGAAGAGATCGACTTAAGAAAGCCTGGAACTGCGAAAAATATTATCCTTCCCTCAATTCTAACCGGGGTCCTTCTTGGGGCCAGTCTCCTTGTAGCACTAACTTGCCTGTTATTTGTGCTGATAATGGCCGTGTATATCCTTCTCCAATATATCTGGAATGCAATCCATGCAAAAAAGTCTGATTACCTACTCATTACGGGAGTTATTATCTTTTTAATTGCAGCGGGATGTCTTCTTCTCGTCGGAACCCCCTCCCCTGAATACAATCTTTCAACGTATTCCCTGGCCCCCATTCACTTGTTTATCTTCCTTATCGGTGGATTGATCTTTCTTCAGATCCTCTCTATGGCGACGAAAGAACGACCGTGGTTATTCATTTCGGTGGTGGTAATAACATCTATTCTCATTGCCATCGTCCTCACACTACTGGAAACCTCTTTTTTCTCCAATGCCATGCATAATCTTTCGTCCTTTTTCAGCACAACGATCGAAGAGTCCGCGATAAATGAGTTGGAATCATCATCGTTTAGCACATTAATGAAAAGTTATAATATCGGAATATTTCTGGCTATTATCGGATTAATCCTCATTATACACGAATTCATAAAAAATAAGTTTTCAGAGTATCTATTTGTTGGGATATGGGGAACAATTATCCTCATCATAACTATACAGCAGGCCCGGTGGGAATACTACTTTTCAGTTATCGTCGCGGTTCTCTCTGCTTATACTCTTGGGTATGTATTATTACGGGACCGATCCGGATCCTTCAGGATATCCGGGAAAAAACCTGCGGCAAAACAGGAAAAACCAGCAACGGGTAAGAGGAGGAGTTCTACTTCCCAAGGGACCGATGATAGCAGCATTCTTCACAGACTCAGGAGTCCTGGCACCGCTTTGGTACTCATATGCCTTGTGATTTTTTCTGGTATCTCAGTTGTGTCTGATTATGGGATTGTAAAGAATAGAGAAAATGTCAAGATACCGCCTCAATGGGTGGACACCCTGTTGTGGATGGAGAAGGATACCCCTGATTTGGAGGTATCCTATACCGGCCCCTACTTGTCTGAGGAATGGAACTATCCTGCTGCTTCATACGGAGTGCTCTCCTGGTGGGATTACGGACACTGGATCACATTCCTTGGAAAGCGGATTTCCATCACAAACCCCTTTCAGGATAATGTTAACGCTTCAGCCGAATTCTTCCTCACAGAATCGGAGGAAACTGCTGATGAAATCGCCCATTCTTACGGGGCCAGGTATATTATCATAGACTGGCGCATGAGGTTTGGTCTTTTAGGGAGCATGGTTTCCTGGTCTGATAGTTCCCGCTCTGAAGATCAGTATTACAGGACTTTCGTTTATATACCCGAAGATGGAAGCGATCCTATAACGAGGACCTTAATGGAGTCTTCCTATTACAAGACTATGATCTCCCGGCTCTATAATTTTGATGGCTCCATGAGAGAACCGGACAGCGTGGGGTATATCGAATATTCAGACAACTCTGGGCAATCGAATCTTCCAGTCATTTCAACCGCAGAAATCCTAAATATTGAATCAGCCCGTAAAAGAATGGACCAGTTCAATATGACTGGGAGCAAGGAGATGGAGGCATCCCTGGTAGGTTACTGGTTTGATACCCCGATTGAACCAGTTCCTGCACTCCAGCATTATCGCCTTGTTTACGAGTCCTCTCTTCCAAATGAGGACGGATCACCAAACAATAACACATCGGTCAAGGTATTCGAATATGTTCCGGGTGCAAGGATTGAGGGAGAAGGAATCATTGAGGTGGCAATACAGACCAATCTTGGCAGAAAATTTGTATACCGACAAGAGAGTGAGGGCGGCCAGTTTATACTCCCCTATTCCACTCGTGACAACCCTTATCCGGTCGTTGCAACTTCTTCTTATCGTATGTATCCATCAGGAAAAATAGTTGAGGTTGATGAGTTAGAAGTGAGAGAGGGTACTATTCTTTCTGGTTGATGAGCGAGGAGGAGAGTTTTTTTAAGAGAATGCGAATACCTCATCGGTTAAAAGGTTATTATTTCAAGGGGTATTTACCCCTATTTTAGATAAGATTGTCAGAAATTTTCGCGAATTTTGCGGTAAAGATCCCGACCTTCGCCAGGATCTCGTCCATGATAGCAGGGGGCACCTCCCCATCGACGTTCAGGACCATGATCGCCTCTTCGCCGGGGGTGATCCTGCCAACCTGCATCCCCGCGATGTTGATATTGGCTTTCCCGAGGATGGTGGATGCCCTGCCGATCACCCCGGGCTTGTCGAGATGCCGGGATACGATCACATACCCTTCAGGTATCATGTCCATCGTGTAGCCGCCGATAGAGACGATCCGGCTCCTCCCCTTGAAAAAGACCGTCCCGCCCATCGTCTCCTCCATCTTGTCCGTCTTGACCCGGATCGTGATGAGACTCTTGAACCCGCCCGATTCAGGGGTGGTGGTCTCCGAGTAGCTGATCCCCCGCTCTTTCGCGATAAACTCGGCATTCACGATGTTGACCGGCACCTGGAGGATCGGGTCGAGCAGCCCTTTCAAGGCCATCCGGGTGATGAACCGCGTGTTTGTCCCCAGCTGGGAGAGCTCCCCGCTGTACGTGAACTCCACCCGTTCCATCCGTCCTTCCACCAGCTGGGTGAGGAAGCGTGCCATCTTCTCGGCGAGGGAGGCAAACGGTTCTATCGTATCGGCATCCTCTGCCGGGACGATAGGTGCGTTCACGATATACTTGGCCGATCCACCCTTCAGCACCGCACTGCACTGCTTTGCAATGGAGACCGAGACATTGGTCTGTGCCTCGACCGTGCTTGCACCGAGATGGGGAGTCGTGATCACCTGGTCGAGGGTGAGGAGCGGCGAGTTGAGGGGGGGCTCCTCCTCAAACACATCGAGTGCCGCTCCGGCCACCTTTCCTGTCTTCACCGCGTCATACAGGGCTTTTTCATCGATGATGCCCCCGCGGGCGCAGTTGATGATCCTGACCCCGTCCTTCATCGTGGCAATGGTTTTTGCGTTGATGATGTGGCTCGTTTCCTTGATCAGGGGGGTATGGACCGTGATGAAATCCGATATCCTGAAGAGTTCCTCGAGGGATACCAGTTCAACTCCCAGCTGGGAAGCCCGCTCTTTGCTGATGAACGGGTCGTACCCGGCACAGTGCATCCCCATGGCGTTCGCCCGCTTGGCGATCTCCCGCCCGATCCTGCCAAGACCGATGATCCCAAGCGTCTTCTCGTTCAGCTCCACCCCCATGAACTTTGAGCGCTTCCACTCCTTCTTTTTCAGGGAGGCATTGGCCTGCGGGATATTCCGGGCAAGCGAGAGCATCATGGCCATCGTATGCTCGGTTGCGGCGAGAGTGTTTCCCTCCGGGGCGTTCGCAACGATGATCCCCCGCCGCGTCGCCGCATCCATATCGATATTGTCCACGCCTGCGCCGGCCCTCCCGATGAACCGCAGTTTCTTTCCCGCCTCGATCACCTTCGCAGTGACCTCTGTCCCGCTCCGGACAAGCAGCGCATCGTATTCCCCGATGATTTTTATCAGCTCGTCTTCCGGGAGTTCCGTCCTGACATCCACCGGGAACTCGGACCTGAGCAGATCTAACCCATCTTCGGCCAGCGGATCGCTGACCAGTATCCTGGCGCTCACATTAAAACCCATACTATGTAGCCACCATACCTCTTCTAACCTTCTTCTTGGAGCAGCGCCCAGAAATCCGGCTCCTTCCGTGAGAACGAATGGTGATAATTTATTAGCAGATGACAGGTGAGATTATAGTGGTGCGTGAATGAAGGAGATGCCGGATGTTCTTTGGCTTGAAGAGATACGAAAAGAGGATATCGCCGCAGTCGGGGGGAAAGGAGCGTCGCTTGGCGAAATGTCGTCGATTGGCCTTCCGGTCCCGGGCGGGTTTGTGGTCACGAGCCGGGCGTTCCGCCATTTTCTTATCGAGACCGGGATAGAACAGGCCCTGTTTGCCGATCTCGAGAACCTGAACGTCGACGATAACCCCGCCCTCGAACGGGCTTCCAAAAAGGCCCGGGCAGCCGTGATGAAGGCAAAGATGCCCGCGGCCTTGAAGGACCGGATCCGGGAGTCCTACCAGAGATTGGACGGGGGAGGAATGGTCGTGGCTGTCCGCTCGAGCGCGACTGCAGAGGACCTCCCGGATGCAAGTTTTGCCGGCCAGCAGGAGACCTACCTGAATATAAAAGGGGAGAAGAGCCTGCTTGAAGCAGTCCAGAAATGCTGGGCATCGCTCTATGGGGCACGGGCGATCTATTATCGTGCGAAACAGGGGTTCGACGACAGGAGTGTCAATATCGCCGTCGTCGTCCAGCAGATGATCAACTCGGAGAAGGCCGGCGTGATGTTCACCTCCCACCCGGTCACGGGAGAGCCGCTCTCTATCATCGAGGGGTCGTGGGGACTCGGCGAATCGGTGGTATCCGGTTCGGTCTCCCCCGACAAGTATGTCTTTGACCAGAGGACGGGAAAAGTGATCGACCGGCTTGTCGCCGCAAAGATGATCGAGATCGTCTCAGACGGGGAGCATGGGACAAAGACCCTCGAGGTCTCAAAAGAACGGCAGGAGGCCGCTGTCCTCTCGGATGATGAAGTTGCACGGCTTGCAACGTTTGGCAAGGTGGCAGAGACCCATTACGGGATCCCCCAGGATGTGGAATGGAGCATTGTGGGAACCACGATCTACATCCTCCAGTCAAGGCCCATCACGACCATCCGGACCAGCAACGTTGCCGCGAAGACCGATTCGATCGAGGGAAAGATCCTCGTGAAGGGGCAGGGGGCATCGCCAGGCATCGCAACCGGGCGTGTCGTCGTGATCCGTGATGTCAAGGACACGGGTTCGGTCAGCCAGGGGGATATCCTCGTCACAAGGATGACAAACCCCGACATGGTGCCGGCGATGCAGAAGGTCGCTGCAATCGTGACCGATGAGGGGGGTATGACCTGCCATGCCGCGATCGTCAGCCGGGAACTCGGGACCCCGGCTGTTGTGGGGACCAGAAATGCCACATCGGTGCTGAAACCCGGCCAGCTCGTCACGGTTGACGGTGAGAAAGGGTTCATCTACGAAGGGGCAATCGAAAAATCCGTCCAGGCACCGGTTTCCACGGCTGCCGCTGCTGCATCGCCGCTGATCACTGCGACCAGCGTCAAGGTGAACGTCTCGATCCCTGCAGCAGCCGCACGGGCTGCCGCCACGGGTGCCGACGGGGTCGGCCTGCTCCGGATCGAGCACCTCATCCTCGGGCTGAACAAGACACCGGGCTGGTTCATCACGAATGGGAAAGAGGACGAGTTCATCGATGAGTTGTACAAGGGGATCAAGATCGTTCTCGATGCGTTCTACGGAAAGCCGGTATGGGTGCGGACGCTTGACGCCCCGACGGACGAGTTCCGGAACATGGCCGGCGGTGAGAGCGAACCCCACGAGCACAACCCCATGCTGGGGTGGCGGGGTATCCGCCGGGACCTCCAGAGCCCTGACCAGTTCCGCCTCCAGGTGGAAGCATTCAAGCGGCTCTGGGAGCAGGGATACGACAACCTCGGTGTGATGTTCCCCATGGTTTCGCACCCTGCCGAGTTTATTGCCGCACGCGAGATGATGGCCGGGTGGGGTGTGGATGTCGATTCCGCAACCCTCGGGATCATGATCGAGATCCCCTCCAGTGCCATCATGGTCGAGGACTTCATCCATGCCGGGATCGATTTCGCCTCGTTTGGGACAAACGACCTCGTCCAGTACACCCTTGCTATCGACCGGAACAACGAGAATGTCGCTGATATGTACCAGCCCAAGCACCCTGCGGTCCTCGCCCTGATTGACCAGGCGATCCAGGCCTGCCGCGGGCACGGCATCGAATGCTCCATCTGCGGCCAGGCCGGTTCGGAACCGCCGATGGTCGAATGGCTCGTGGAGCACGGGATTTCCAGCGTCTCGGCAAATATCGATGCCATAGGAAAGATACGGGAGACCGTCGCACGGACCGAGATGCGGATCATCCTCGAGAGTGCGAGAAGGTCACATGCGGAGTAAAGGGATTTCCGAGAAAGAACTCTTCTCATTCCTGGAGACAACAAAGGGGGAGGATACACCCCACCGGTATATCCTCAGCTCGATGTGCACCCTCCCGCACCCCGTAGCGGTCCGGGCCCATACCCTTTTCATGGAGACCAACCTCGGCGACCCGGGGCTGTTTTCCGGGACTGCGTCCCTTGAGCGGCTCCTGATCAGCCGCCTCGGGACCCTCTTTCACAACCCTGATGCCTGCGGGTATGCCACAACCGGAGGGACCGAGTCGAACATCCAGGCGATACGGATCGCCAGGGCGACTGCAGGGATCGCGTCCCCCAACGTGGTGATACCGGAATCCGCCCACTTCTCGTTCAAGAAGGCCTGCGACCTGACCGGGGTGGAGTTGCGCCCGGTCCCCCTCGATGCGAACTACCGTGCAGACCCCGACCGGTTCATGGAGGCAGTGGATTCCCGCACCTGCTGCATGGTCGGGATTGCCGGGACCACCGAGTACGGCATGGTGGACCCTATCAGGGAGCTTGCGGCGTATGCCAGTGAAGAGGGGATCTTCTTCCATGTCGATGCGGCATTCGGGGGAATGGTCCTGCCGTTCCTGGAAGGAGCCCCGGAGTTCGACTTTTCACTCCCGGGCGTGAGTTCCCTCGCCGTCGATCCCCACAAGATGGGGATGAGCACGATCCCTGCAGGGTGCCTCCTGCTTCGGAATGAGCGGGACCTCTGCTCGCTCTCGGTTGACACCCCGTATCTCACGGTAAAGCAGGAGTTCACGCTCTCCGGCACCCGCACGGGAGGGTCGGTCGCAGGGGCACTCGCGGTGCTGGAGTACCTGGGATACGACGGGATGAAAGCGGTGGTCCAAGGGTGCATGAAGAACACCCGGCGCCTGACAGACGGTATGGAGAGCTATGGGATACGACCCGTCGTCCGCCCTGATGTGAACGTGGCTACGTTCGAGAGGCCCACACTTCCAATCCCCCCCCCGTGGCAGGTCTCTTTCACCCGCAACAACCACCTCAGGATCGTCTGCATGCCCCATGTGCATGCGGGAATCATTGAAGCATTTTTGGAAGATATTGGTGAGCAGTATGCTGAACCGGCTGATAACATCGCTTGAAAGGTGCCCGATCGTCCAACGCGGCGACTACAACTACTTCATCCACCCCATCACCGATGGGGTCCCTTCGCTCGACCCCGCCCTCCTGCGTGAGGTGGCGATCGCCATGATCAAGGTCATGGACATGGACCGGGTGGACCGGATCATCGCTGCGGAAGCGATGGGGATCCCCATCGGATCGATCATCTCGTGCATGACCGACCTTCCGCTCAACATCGTCAGAAAGCGGGAGTACCTCCTGAAGGGCGAGATACCACTCCACCAGGTGACGGGGTATTCGAAAGGCAAGCTCTACTTAAACGGGGTGGATCCCGGGGAACGGGTCGTTATTGTCGATGATGTGATCAGCACGGGAGGAACAACCAGGGCTCTCCTCGCCGCCCTCGACAAAACTGGTGCAGAAGTCTCAGACATCTGTTTTGCAATCAAGAGGGGCGATGCCGATATCGGGAGGCCGTACAAGGCGCTGGTGACCGTCCGGGTCACCGACAGGGTGCATGTGGTTGAACGGTATTTCTGACCTTGCTCGCGAGCTCAGGGAGAGAGGGGCACGATCGCTCGCCCTCCAGTTCCCTGCCGGCCTGAAGCGGAAGGCTGCCGAGGTCGCGGATGGCCTGAAAAGCCAGGGGTTCTCCGTCATTATCAGCGGGGATCCCTGCTATGGCGCCTGCGACCTCTCGCTTGGCCTGCTCGAGTATGCCGATGTGCTCGTTCACTTCGGCCACACCCCCCTCATCACCCACCCTTCCGTCATTCATGTGCCCTTCCGGGTGGACATCGACCCGTCCGTAGTGCGATCGGCACTCCCCCTCCTGAAGGCACGGGCGGTCGGGGTGATCACCACCGCCCAGCACACGCATATGCTCCCAGGGATTGTGGAGGTTCTCAGGGCGGAAGGATACGAGCCGGTCTTCCGGACTGCAGGGGGGAGGACCCCGGAGCCGGGCCAGGTGCTCGGCTGCTCGTTTGAAGCTGCCCGGATACCGGGAATATCTGAGATACTTTTTGTCGGGACCGGGGTCTTTCATCCCCTGGGCGTGCAGCTTGCCACTGGTGCCCATGTCGTTGCACTAGACCCGCTTTCCGGGCAGGCCGTCGAGGTGGATGCAGGAAAATTTCTCAGAAAAAGGCATGCTCTCATCGAGAAAGCCCGGGCTGCACGGCATATCGGGATCATTGTCAGCACGAAGCCCGGTCAGAACCGCTACCCCCTGGGAAAACACCTCCTCTCTCTCTGCGACAGGGCATACCTTATCTCCATGAACGAAGTGAGTCCTGACGAGCTCCTGAACCTCGGCTTTGAGGCATACGTGAACACGGCATGTCCACGCCTTGCCTACGATGACCAGGTCCGTTTTCCTGTCCCGGTCCTCACCCCGAATGAGTTTGAGATCCTCTGCGGTACCCGGCGCTGGGAAGACTACGTGATCGACGAGATGCCCCAACGATGAAACTGAACCAGCTCGAACGGATGCTCGAAAAGCTGGAGGGTTTTTCCGATCCCTCTTCCCTCCTTGAACAGTACAGGACACCAGCTCCTCTGGCCGCCCGGCTCCTGTTCCATGCAGCACTCAAAGGAGATATCGAAGAAAAGCGGGTCTGCGACCTCGGCTGTGGTACTGGGATCCTTGCGATAGGGGCGGCCCTTCTCGGGGCACGGGAGGTGGTAGCGGTGGAGATTGATCCGGACGTACTCGCGATTGCCCGCAGGAATGCAGAGCGTGCCGGGGTGGATATCCTGTTCTTGCACGCTGATACCAATGACCAGGCAACTCCTGGCCGGATCGGGCACTGCGATACCGTGGTAATGAACCCACCCTTCGGGGCCCAGCAGGTGCACGCCGACCGGCCGTTCATCGATGCTGCTCTCACAATTGCACCGGTGACGTATGGGATCTTCAATACAGGCAGCCGGTCATTCATCAGCTCATACCTTACCGGACGGGCAGAGATTGACGAGGTGATTGGCGGCCTGCTTCCGATCAGGAGGACGTTTGCATTTCATAGGGACGAGGTGCGGGAGATACCGGTGGAGATCATGGTGCTACGGAGAAGAGATGCATGATCAAGTGAGCTTACTCCCTGAAATTATCCAAAATAAAATAACAATAAATGAATAAATAGCGAGAAGCGTTATACTATACTGTAATGAAAGGTCTCATTCTTGCCGGTGGTTATGGAACACGGCTTTATCCCATAACAAAGGCAATCTCAAAGCACCTTCTCCCGGTATATGATAAACCCCTTATTTATTATCCCCTCTCTGTGCTGATGCTTGCAGGCATCAGAGATATTCTTATCATCTCCACAGCCCGTGATATCCCCCTCTATAAGGAACTGCTCGGGGATGGGGAGCAGATTGGAATGCACTTTTCTTATGCAGTCCAGGAACGACCCGGAGGTCTTGCCGAAGCATTTATTGTCGGTGAGGAATTCATCGGTGGTGATTCTGTCGCCCTTATCCTCGGGGATAACATATTTTATGGACAACATTTTGGCGCAGAACTCCAGGATGCGGCAAAGCTGACCGATGGAGCAATAATATTCGGATATTATGTGAAGGATCCGCGGGCATACGGTGTAGTTGAATTTGATCGGGAAGGAAAAGTTCTTTCAATTGTTGAAAAACCGTCACAGCCCCGTTCAAATTATGCTGTTCCCGGACTGTACTTTTATGATAACAGAGTAATTTCCATCGCAAAATCACTGAAGCCCTCATCACGGGGAGAACTGGAGATAACTGATCTGAACAGGGAATATCTCAAGCAGGGAAAATTGGAAGTCAGACTCTTCGGTCGAGGAATGGCCTGGCTTGATGCCGGTACACACTATTCACTTCTGGAAGCTGCGAATTTTATCGAGGCAATCCAGAAGAGGCAGGGGCTCTTTGTCGCCTGCATCGAGGAGATAGCATTCAATCTGGGATATATCACAAGAAAGCAGCTGAGGGAACTTTCAGAGGGATTCAAGAATACCGATTACGGCAGCTATCTTCGGGATCTAACCGAAGATTCATCCTACCAGCAATCACAAGGACAGCAATGACCCAAAAATTTACAAGACATCCGACCGACCTTGAAGGTGTCACACTCATAAAACCGATGTTATACAAGGACTCACGAGGATTTTTTCTTGAATCTTACAATAAATCAGAATTTGAAAAAATTGGAATAAACACCATCTATGTTCAGGACAATCATTCATGTTCAGCAAAAGGGGTGATCAGGGGGCTGCATTATCAGACAATCCATCCCCAGGAGAAAATTGTCAGGGTACTTCGCGGATCAATTTTCGATGTGGTTGTTGATATCAGGGACAACTCTCCCAGCTTTGGTAAGGCCATCGGGATCATAGTATCAGCGTCTGACAGGACCATGATTCACATTCCAGTCGGCTTCGCTCATGGGTTTCTTGCCCTTGAGGATTCAACCGAAATAATGTACAAGACCTCGGAATTCTATTACCCTCAATACGATGCAGGGATTATCTGGAACGATCCGGATCTTGGTATTGCGTGGCCTTTCCAAGAGATTGGGATTTCAGAGCCGATTGTCTCGGAAAAGGATAGCAAACTTCCCTCCCTGAGAGATGTCGATACCCCTTTTCCATAGAGAGGAGAGAGCATGGATATAATAATCACCGGTGCCGGAGGCCAGTTGGGAACTGATATGGCCCAGCTCTGTGCCGATATGGGCCATACTGTCCATGCAGCAGAACGCAGGGACCTTGACATTACCGATCGTGCTGCAGTGGAACGATACTTTGGCAGGAACCCCTGTGATCTCCTCATCAACTGTGCAGCGTACAATGCCGTCGATCGGGCAGAAGAAGAATGGCAGACTGCATACCGGGTCAATGGGCTAGGGGTAAGAAATCTCGTAAATGCGGTAAATGAATGCAATGGCACAATCGTCCATTACTCGACTGACTATGTCTTCGATGGTCTGAAAGAGCGGCCTTATACCCTAATCGATTCACCGCATCCCATTAACCGGTACGGAGAAAGTAAACTGCTCGGCGAACAATATATCCGCGATCTCTCCCAACGGTACTTTCTGATACGCGTGAGCTGGGTCTTTGGTCCGGGAAAGGATAATTTTGTCAGAAAGGTGATTGAATGGAGCAGAGACAACGACCAATTGCGGATAGTCAATGACCAGATATCATCTCCCACCTACACCCAGGATCTCGCCAAGGCGACTCTCGACCTCGTAAAAACTGGTGTGTATGGCCTCTATCATATTACGAACAGTGGCAGCTGCTCACGGTACGAATGGGCAGTGCATATTCTGGATCTCCTGGATTGGAAAGGGGAGGTAAGACCGGTCTCTTCAGAAGAATTTCCCTCGCCCGCAAGGAGACCTGGATATTCTGTGCTCGACAATTTTGGATCGCATGAGACATTTGGATACAGTCTCCCGGACTGGAAAGATGCCACCAGGCGATTTCTCCTTCGAGATGGCCGACTATGAGTAATGCACTTCTGGTTACCGGATGTGCCGGTTTTATCGGCAGCAATTTCGTCTACCATTTCTTACAGAATCACCCTGAAACGACCATTGTCGGATTCGATAAGTTGACGTATGCGGGAAATCTGGAAAATTTGGCAGATATTCCAGCCCAGCAGAAAAAACGGTTTATTTTCATCAAGGGGGATATATGCGACGCAGAAGCTATTGGAAAGGTCTTTCTCCATTATCATATCGAGGGAGTGATCCATTTTGCGGCCGAAAGCCATGTCGATCGATCGATTAAAGATCCCCAAGTCTTTCTGAAATCAAATATCCTTGGTACATCGGTGCTGCTTGATACAGCAAGGCACTACTGGCTCGAAAGAACTCATGATAATGACACCCCCCGCTTTGTTCAGATTTCAACGGATGAAGTGTATGGATCTCTTGGGAGGGACGGATATTTTACAGAATATACCCCTCTGGATCCCCATAGTCCCTATTCTGCCAGCAAGGCATCGGCAGACCTCTTGGCGGTGTCGTATCATGAAACCTATGGGCTCCCCATTCTGATCACCCGCTGCTCCAACAACTATGGACCTTACCAGTTCCCCGAAAAATTGATTCCGCTGGTGATCTTAAAAGCACTCCATCACGAAACGATTCCCGTATACGGCGATGGAAAACAGATCCGGGATTGGCTGTATGTTGAGGATCATTGCAGGGCTGTCGATCTCGTGTATCATAATGGTGTACCCGGAGAAGTGTACAATATCGGAGGAAACAACGAAAGGGAAAACATCGAACTTGTGCGAATGCTGGTATCAGTACTACGTGATGAAACAGGGGATGATGCAATCAATGAAGAATTGATCCAGCATGTTTCTGATCGTCCGGGACATGACAGGAGGTATGCCATTGATTCATCGAAGATCAAAAAGGAGCTCGGCTGGACTCCGAATACCGGATTCAAAGAAGGCATGCAGAAAACCATCCGCTGGTACCTTGATCACCCGGAATGGCTTGAAAGAGTGGTATCTGGGAAATATCGGCAGACCAAAGGTTATCTGGACACGGAACAATAATGGAAATATTTCAGACACCGGTTCGAATATCAGCAACAGGAGGTGTGGAGCGGTATGTCCATGATCTCTCAACAGAACTCGTTTCCAGGGGACACAAGATCACTGTCGTTTGTTCAACCGATCTCCATACACGGCAAGACGACCGCCCGTATACGATAATTCCCCTTACCCCCTTCTTCAATATTGCCAATACCGAAATTACTCCCCTCCTCGTACCCACCCTCCTCTGTGGCCGTTTTGACCTTATCCATACCCATATCCCAACCCCTTGGAGTGCTGATGTGAGCATGGTGGCTACCTGTATCAAGAGAAAACCGCTGGTTGTGACGTATCATAACGACATTATGGGATCCGGCCCCACCTCCCTTATTGCAGCACTCTACAACAGGATCTTCCTCCCTCTGGTCCTGAAAAAAGCGGGGCGGATTATCATCACCCGGACACATCACCCCTCACCCTTTCTCCGGAAATTTTCCCAGAAACTCGTCCTTATCCCCCCGGGGGTGAATACGGAACAATTCAAACCGGGGGACTATCCAAAAATTGGTGACATTTTTTTCCTGAGCGTTCTTGATGAATATCATCACTATAAAGGGATAGAGACGCTATTTTTGGCTCTCCAGTACCTAAAACCACGGTTTCCCGGTATACTGTTGGTAATCGGGGGGAGTGGAGAACTCAAAGAGTTTTATCAGGAAAAAGCCGTGGAGATGGGGATTGCGTCCAATATCCTGTTTGCGGGGTATATTCCTGAAAAAGACCTTCCAAGGTATTATGGTGGAACCTCTGTCTTTGTCCTCCCTTCCACGGATTCCACCAGAGAAGGTTTTGGCCTCGTCCTCTTAGAGGCAATGGCCTGTGGAAGGCCGGTAATCACCACCGACATTGCTGGAATGGCCGAAGATATCAAAGAATTCGGATCGGGGATGATCATCCCACGCGAGAGTCCGGAATCTCTTGCTGAGGGAATAGCCCGTTGCATGGAACACCCGGATGAGACTGAAGCGATGGGCAGGTCTGCGAGGATCCTCATCGAGCAGAAATATGACTGGAAGGTCATAGCCGAAAAAATTGAAACGGTATATAGTCATCTTCTTACCGAGCGGAACAATTCACTGCATTCAAACAGGGGTATCTGATTTGATCCCTGCATACCTTGATACAAAGGGGGAGCAAGAAATACCATCCGTAAGTGTGATCATCGTCAACTACAACGGGGCGAAATTCCTTGAACCCTGTATTCGGAGCCTGCTTGCACAGAGCCATAAAAACCTGGAGATTATTGTCGTTGATAATGCTTCTTCAGATGGCAGTGTCGAAATCTTGAGGTCAGAATTCAGTGGACTGGTGATCCTTGAAAATCCTGTGAACCTGGGCTTTGCAGGAGGAGTGAATACCGGGATCAAGAATTCTCATGGCGACTATATCATGACCCTCAATAATGATGCCTGGGCGGATCCGCAATGCATTGAACACCTCCTTCTTGGCATGGTCGATGATCATCGAACTGGTATGTGTGCAGCGAAGATGCTCTTTCCCGATAAAAGGATAAATTCGGCAGGAATTTGCATTGCAAGAAGCGGGGCAGCCTGGGACAGGGGCATGTTCGAGGCAGACAGAGGCCAGTATGATACATTGGAAGAGATATTCGGACCCTGTGCTGGTGCCGCATTGTACAGGAAGGATATGCTCGACGAGATAGGCCTCTTTGACGAGGATTTTTTCCTCTATATGGAGGACGTGGACCTCGCCTTCCGGGGACGCCTTGCCGGATGGAAATGCATGTATGTTCCTGAAGCGGTGGTCTATCATTACCACGGAGGAACAGCAGGGTTCAGGTCGGATCTTACCGTCTATTATGGAAACAGGAATGTCCTCTGGTATCCGGTAAAAGATTATCCGTCAAGGGTTCTTTTGACCTCTTTACCCTGGATAATTGGAAGAACCATTGCAGTAATTCCCTATTACATCGTCAAGGGACAGGGAAAGGTTATCCTCAAATCCAAAATGGATGGTCTTGCCGGTATTCCAACAATGTGGGCAAAGAGAAAGCTAATCAGGAGAAATGTTCCGAATTCTGAGATTAATAGATTTTTAATGGTATGGAAGAAAAGCAACTAGACAATTGAATGTGAGTGAGTGAAAACTGGGATATAATCCAGATTCTGCTGTTTCAACCGAGTCGGTGATACAATTATTTATCACAAAGTTGTACCTGAACAATAATGAATAAAATTAAATCTTTCCTGAATGGATTTATCCCTCCAATTTTTCATTCAATATTTGAAAAGAAAAAGTACACAGGAAATTATTCTTCATGGGACATGGCGCTTCAAGATAGCACGGGCTATGATTCAGATATAATCATTAAAAAAGTTAAAGATGCTCTCCTTAAAGTGAAACGAGGAGAGGCAGTATACGAAAGAGATTCAGTATTATTTGACCAAATCCAGTATTCTTTCCCTGTGTTATGTGGGTTACTCCGCGCTGCTGTTGAAGATAATGGCCATTTAAATGTCCTCGATTTCGGGGGTTCACTTGGTAGTTCTTACTATCAGAATAAAGGATTTTTAGCAGTTTGTAAAGATCTCCGCTGGAATATCATTGAACAGGAAAAATTTGTGAAGATTGGAAAAGAGTTTTTTCAGGATGAACAGTTAAAATTTTATTTCAACTTGAAAGAATGCATGAATGTTGAATTTCCGAACGTTGTATTACTATCAGGTGTACTTCAATATATTGAAAAACCATATGATCTTTTAAGCGAAATAATTTCGTTTCGAATTAAATATATTATTATTGATCGAACTACCTTTGCTGACGGGGAAAAAGAGTACTTGACTATTCAAAATGTATCTCCCGAAATATATTCTGCAAGTTTCCCCGAATGGTTTTTTAATGAAAAGAAACTGCTCCATTTGTTCAAAAATGAATATTCCCAAGTGATAGCTGTTGATTCATCTGATAATGAAATTATTGCATTCAATGAGTATAATGTAAGATCCAGATGTTTTATATTTAGATTGAATGGGTGATCTTTTTGTTTATACGTAAATAAGGCAAAAAATCAAAAGACGAAATAAAATTTTTTGATGGGTTAACTTCAATGGTCCGAGGAGATCATGATTAACAGGAATATAGCCGATAGTTAGTGGTTTGTGATACATGAAAATTAATCATATCTGTTGCTTCTTTCAATAAATGACCAAGAGAATTGGGTACTATTTCAGATATAGCGTATAAAAAAAATATGCCATAACAGTAAATTGTTTGCGAATGATATAAACCAAAGTTTCTCTTTGCCATTTCAGCAATTTCTCGCTTTCGTTTTGAATTATCTGCACCTGTTCGATGAGCCTCATGAATCCTGTAAGCTGACCAGAATCCATCCACAACCATAAAATTGAACTTTTTTTCCAGAAGTTTCAGGAAGAAAAGCCAGTCAAATACATAATCACATGATTTATTGAGAGATACTCCCTTAATACAATCATCCTTAAAGAAGGTGGAGGGTTGAAGGATAAAATCTGCAAATCGCATATAGTTAAGATTTATAAGTTCTTTTTTCGTAATTATTGGTCGTAATATTTTTTTGTTTTCATTGACATGATACCCATTTCCCGATACGACGTGAATATTACCATTATAGTTAAAATAATTCACAACCGTGCTGACGACATGATTTGTAAGATAATAATCGTCGGAATTGAGCCAGGCAACGATCGAACCTTTTGCACGATAAAATCCTTTATTCAGAGCGTCTACCGGACCCTTATCAGGTTCTGATATCCAGAAAACATTATAACAATTTTCAAATTTTTTAATTACATCGATTGTGTTGTCAGTAGAGCCACCATCGACAATAATGTGCTCGATATAAGGGTAATCCTGGTTCTTCACACTAACAATTGTATCCTCTATGTATCTCCCCTGATTATACGAAGGTGTAATTATTGTGACCAATGGTCCATTTAAAGCCACGAAAATTCCCGTAATAATAATAAATCTTTTTTACATCATAAATGATTGTTTTAGTAAATTTTTGGATTTTTTAACGATTACCAACAGATCTCTTTTCTTTACCAGATTGCACATCTCCAGAAAAAGCTGTTTCAAACCTTTATTTTCACATATTACAATATTGATTGTCTTTGCCGTATCAGAAGGGGATATCACATTTGCCCGGGCCAAGTAGAGGCGTGCCATATCATACTCTTCCAAATAAAAATGCAGTTTGGATTTTATTCCCAACAGAAAAACACTATCAGGGAAATCTTTCAATGCTTCATTGATAATCCTCAATGACAGGGAACGCATGGTATTGTAGCAGATAAATGCCTGGATATAGGGGAAGTAGTCTTCAGGTTTCTCAATCTCCTTTTGTCCTCTCCCTCTTTTGTTTTCGTAGTAAAACCATCCAGGATTTTCCCTATCCTCGAGGATATCTTCTATATTTTCTAAAAAATAGTGACTAAAAGAACCGAGATTTACAAGACATGAATCAATTTCTGCTTTTGAGATCCTTTCACCCATCAAAATTTGTTTTACTAATGGGACCATGTACTCGAAATTGGTAATTTTATATCCGAGAGGAGATTTTTCAATATATTTTTTTCCATTAGAGAAATCACAATAAATGTAGGGTATTGATGTGGTGATAGTAAATACTTCTTTTAATCCTGTACAATCAGAAATTAATACTTGTGTCCTGTTGATGGTATCCTGTAAATCGCCGGTATCTATATGGAAATTGTTACATCCACCAAATGTCTTTTCAATGGAGTGCACATAATCAAGTCCCCTATCTGAAGGAGTGGGTCGGAAAAAAATTGTATATCCCGGAAATGAGTCCAAAAGGGCCGAAATAATTTGTTGCCCATACTCGGAGAGCAGTCTGTCATTGTTTATCGCACCTGTAGTACATAGAGTAATACATTTACTATCCATGGATGGATGATAATTATTATACAATGCATCAATCTCAGGATAACCCCCGGGGATAAGGCACCCCTTTTTCTTCAACATTCTGAAAGGAAATGTGAGGGAGGCAGCTGTTTCGATATCTTTCGAATTTTTTACAAATTCTTCCTTACTTCCCCTAATAAGAACTGAATAATCGGTGCGATAACCAAATGTGGAAGCAATCTCTGCTGGAGAATAAAAATTGAAATAGTGTTGAAGGATTACGACTTTTGATAGTTCAGGAAATTCCCATTCGTAAGAACAATAATCCCATACAATGAAGCAATCAATAAAATCCAATTCTCTGTATTGTTCCGGTGGACATATAAAAATGTTGGAGAATCCCTCTTTTTTTAGATAAGCTATTGCGTTACAGGGATTGTCAATGGTTAAAAAAATGATCTCGTATCCCTTTTTTGTTACTCCTGTTAAAAAAGGGAGGAGCCCCTCATAAAAAGCAGAGAGGTCTTTTGCTGGTGTTAAAGCAAGTGCAATAATTTTTTTATTTAGGTCTAACTTTTCCCGAATTTGATTCTTCTGGTATTCCATCCTGTTTGCTCTCCTTTCACACTGCTATCCTTCTGTTTGACATCCAGAGGCCAGACTCTCCGCATACAATTTTACCATCAATTAAATAATTCCTGCCTATTCAGTGAAATAGAATTTTCTTCCAGATATTTTTGTAAAAGCTCTAAAAAATCAGTGATATCTTTTGGATAAATCGCTCCCATTACAGCCAAACGAAATGTTTTTTCCCTTATTTTTCCCGGGTAAATAGTAAATCCCCTGTTGTACAGGTAATCATGCAAGCTATTAAAATCAAAATTTATTCCTTCAGGCTCTTCCACGGTCAGTAGGATGTGGGACTCCAGTTCCTCCTCAAGCAACAGATCGAAACCCAGGTCTATCAACCCAGTTCTTAAAGTCTTCCAATTTTCAGTATATCTGAGATATCGTTGCTCCCCACCCTCATCGAAATATTCTTTTATCGCTTGTTGCAGGGCATATAGTGTCTGAACCGGTGGAGTAAACGGTGTTTGTCCGGTTTCTTCAATATATGAGAACTGATTATACAAGTCGAGGTAGTATGACCTTTTTTCATTGTTTTTGATACGCTCCAGCGAGCTTTTTTTACATATGGCAAATGCAACTCCCGCCATTCCCTGGATACACTTGTTCGAGGTCGAAAGCAAGAAATCTGCATGTGTTTCAGCGATATGAATCGGTATCCCGGCATAGCTCGATATAGCATCGACGATAAATAAACAATGATACTGCTTGGCTATTCTCCCCACTTCATTGAGCGGGTTCAAAATGCCCGTGGTCGTCTCGTGATGGACCATCGCAATACTTGTGATGTCCCGGTCATTCTGCAAGACATCGGGAATCCTTTTGGTGTCAATTTTTTCACCCCAGCCAAACTCAACAGGAACGCAGGGGATTTTGTATGCCTGTGCTATTTTCACAAACCGGTCCCCATATGCGCCGTTCACGATAACTGCGATTTTCTTCCCTGCCGGCACGACGGAGTTAACCACAGAATCCATGGCAGCTGTGCCCGATCCGGCGAAAAGGACTGCCGTGTAATTATCATCACCGTGGACAATTTTCACAAGGTCTTTTCGTATTCCATCCATTACCCTTGCGAAGTCCTTCTCACGGGGGCAGACATCAGGAACAACCAGCGAGTATTTCACGGTATCCGTGGTGGTAGCCGGTCCAGGGTTTAACAGGATATTACGTTTGATTTTTTTCATGGCCTTCACGTTCCGATATTTTTGGATAAATGAGATTTCGTGCCCGTTTCAATTGCTCCTTATCATCGATTTCAGACCAGATGAAATCGTCAATTTTTAAGACATGGATGTCAGTTTCCGTTGCGATGCCGACCAGGGCAAATTCGTAGTCGAGCATAAAATTGGTCTGAAATGATTGTTCAGCGAATGCACAGAGTTTATGAAAGGTACAACGAGAGATTTTTGAAATGCCGACAAGCTCTGAGTAAATACATCCAAGCTGGTTCGGATCTTTCGAGACATTCACTAGACAATTCTTTTGATTGATCTCGACATACGCTTCATCCCCTGAATTCGTCCGCCCGCTCGTCAGCAGCGTGTCAGGCCATGGCGATCGGATAACCTGGTCCAAACCGTGCCTATCATAGATCAGATCAGATTCGAGCAGGAGAAAATCCTCTTTGATCTGTTCTTTCATCCGGTAGAGCGTATACATACTCCCCGACGTTGCATAGAGTTCATTCCTGATGCAAGTTACAGTTACATCATATTCTTTAGCCAGATCATCATACTTTTCGGAATGATAACCGGTACCAATGTATATTTTCCTCATTCCTGCATCAATTAATTTCAGAATGGACTCCTCAATAATTGGGAGTTCGTTCAGCACTATGAATCCTTTCGGGCGATCATCTGTAATCTCTTTTAACCTGCTGCCACGGCCTGCTGCGAGGATAACTGCGGTCTCGATCATTTTTTCATGACAATATTGAAACGGAACGGGCTGTTGATGTATCCGTCGATATTCTGTTCAAATATTTCTATCCTGCACCCATACTTTCTGGAAATTTCATTGAACCATTCTTTTTGATAGTACAGGTGAGGTAATCCCTCGTATTTTTTATCGTATTCACCACAGGGGAGGGCCCCCCTCCTGGCAGTTTCAGATTCATCTTTTTTAGCCAGATCAGGAACCTCGAGAATGGCGATCGATTTTTTTGCCTTCAAAATCATTCTTTCAATAACTTTTTCAGCATATATATAATCCCTGAAATAATGGAACACCCCGTTTGACAGGACAATATCATATTTTTCATCAGTAGAAACCGATATGGCATCCATGACGCGGAGATCCATCCCTTTAAGAACAACTCGTGCGAGTGAGACCAGATTTCTGGAGTAATCAATACCTCCAACCTCGTGCCCCTCCTTGTACCAGAGATACAAAAAGGCCCCGCTGCCGCAACCGATTTCGAATATTGAGTCCTGTGGAGCAAGACTTATTTTTCCTGAGATAAATCCGATATATTTTCCCCAGGCCTCCAATGAATTCAGGGTTCCAGCACCACTATCAAATCCGTCAGCAATCAGTAAATCCTGGAGGCTGATGTCGGTTGGTTGATCGTGGGAGGGAATTACCCTTTTATTCCAGATTTCATGCCAGTTAGTCATGTAAAAACTCCATAAAACGTTGACGTACTTTGTGAGGATGCATAGAGGGTCGCCCCAGTTTTTCTCTCGTTCCAGCCATGATTTTCAGGTAGAGGAATGTCAATTGTCTATTTTTTTTCCATTCATGTATTTTTTCTTTTAATTCAAGCATATCTCGTACCCGTTCTGCACGTCCATAACCACATGCATGGGCAATTTCGATAAAGTTCAATCCGTCCGATACGGTTCCCTGGCCCCCAGTTGATTCATAGGAATTATTGTCGAGGACAACATGCACCATATTTTCAGGCTTATAGTAACCTATCATTGACATCCCACTGAGCCTCATTAAGAGCGATCCATCTCCATCGATCACGATGACGTTCTTTCGAGGTTGTGCGATTGCTATTCCCATCCCTATCGGGCCAGCACAACCCATCGACCCAATCATATAAAAATTATTTTCTGCGTCTCCTAGCTCATACAATTCGCGACTGGTATATCCGGTTGGGGCGATGAGCGCGGTTTCCTGATCGAGTAACGAATGAATTGTTCTCAACACATCGATTCTGAACGGGAATTCGTCATTGCCCAGGGGTATTTTTTCTGGATGTAATTTGACATGAAAACAGGAGTTTTCCGAATGTTTTTCCTGATGACATGGAGGAGGATGTTCTCTGAATGTATTTTTTCTCACGATAAAGAAGAAGGAATGCCCCTCTCTTACATACCCTGCTGCCAATTTCAGTTGCTCTTCCGCTTCTTCCTGATCAACAGACAGGAAGTCCCACTGGAGTTCCATCAATTCGAGAAATGGAATTGTTATTTTTCCCATTAATTCGTGCTGAGGTTCATCAGAAGTATATTCTTCACCCCTCAGACTTACAAACCCGAGGACAGGTATCCCGAAGACCTGGTTGAGTGAGGTAAGGGGAGAGATCGCATTGGTGAGGCCAGAGTTCTGTATCAACACCACAGGATTTCTTCCTGCCATATAAGCACCTGCACAAAGGGCCACGGCATCCCCTTCATTCGATGCCATGATGTAGGTGCTCTGATCGATTGCACAGTTGATCATGCTTTTCAGGTAGGAGCAAGGGACACCGGAGAAAAAAGAGAATCCTAATTCTTTTAAGGCAGATACAAACGCATCGGGTTGCAACATCAAAATTCTTCCGTCTTCTGCAGGTCTACAATAGTGTTTATATCAAGCCAGTTCCCTTTAATAAACTTTACAGCGATCGGATGCTCTTTGATAATTTCTGCAAACAGGTCTTTCATCCGAAGAGTCCGGAAATCATCCCTATGAAACATCGATTCAAGATTTGATCTCGTTACCTCCCCGCCTTCCCTGCTGACCTTAAAAATACCAACAAATTCGCCCCTGATATCCTCTGTATGCAGGTCCGACCCTATGCGTTCCAGGTTCACATTCTTAAAAAAGAGTTTCCTCGAAAAAGGCACATCCGTCTTGACATATTCATGATATCCGTCACTACGTCCCCAATCCGCATCGACTATGATAGTAATATCGCTTTCATCGTTTACCAGTTCATTCAAGATATAACTCTTGAAAATGAGATCTCCATATGTTACAATTGTAGTATTTTTCATTTCATCTCGTGCAAGGTAGAGGGAGTATAATTCGGTCGTTGTATCGAATTCGTCGTTATCGATTGTCCTGAATGTATCGGATGCAATTCTTTCTTTTGCGTAGCCCCTTACTACGGTGATATCCCGGATACCCATCTGGAAAAACTGGTCGACCTGGTGATTTAGAATTGGTTTTCCATCGATTTTCAGGAGGGCTTTGGGAATATGTTTTGTAAGGTCACCGAATGCATCCCCGCGTGACGCTGCAAGAACGATTGCATTGATATTCTTCCCTGAGACAGGGAGATATGTCTGCTCTGCTGCCTGAAGCTCGTCAGCGCCCTGGAGACGGAATATCTCTGAAACCGGAGCAATTTTATCCTCGATGTTAATAAGCGACTGATCGGCAAAGATCTGACGTGACACACTCTGCATCGATGTAATGGATGCCCTCAGATTGTGATTCGCCCAGATAACAGCACTGACACCAAGAGATGCCAGCTTTTCCGTCGGGGTGGAGTAATATTTTGTGGGAACAACAAGAACCGGATGCCGGTTCTCCCACTGGTTCATAAACGCTTCAATCTCTGATGAGTTGGACTTTTTACTGTGGATAAGAATTGCGTCTGCCCCGGCATTCTGGTATTCACCGGCTCTTTGTAACGCCTCTTCGAGGCCCCATCCGGCGATAAATGCTTCGACCCGGGCTACCACCACAAACTCTTCATCCTCCTGGATATCTTTCATCGCCTTGATTTTTCCACAAAATTCCTTGATATCTGCCAGGGGCTGTTTCTCGCTATTGATAAAAGAATTGGTCTTTGGAAACAGTTTGTCCTCTATGCAGACTCCGGCAATATTTCTCTGTTCCAGTTTCTTGACAAGTCTTCGGGCATTATTGAAATTACCATACCCGGTATCCCCGTCAAGTAAGATGGGTAGGCAGGTCGCATCATTCATGAACTCTACAACATCGACGATTTGAGTCCAGGATGCTTCATTATTGTCACGGACTCCGAGGGCAGCAGAAATGGTGAGACCGCTAGCCCAGATACCCCCGAATCCGCTCTCCTCAACGATCTTTGCGGATACACCATCGTGGGCTTCCATGAGGAATTCTAATTTTGGTGAAGTGATCAGGGATCTGAGCATCGCCGATTTCTTCATGATGTTGTCCTACTATTATCTTATGCACGGTCCTTCTTCATTGTTCGCTCATTTTGCAACAATAATCCTTAAAATTTTCTTTTTAAGCAGAAACCTTTGAGGGATTTTCATAATGTCGCAGTTGAATTCTAAAATCCACTTTTTTCCAGGATATCAAATAGAGAATGAATCCTGTATTGAAAAATATTTTCAGCTATCCGTTCCTCCTTAATGTAATCTCATCATTTAAATCTATCTATACGAATTAGGAAAAACTATGGGTGTTAAGATGAATCTTACTTTTCAGATGGGGAATAGTGCCTTGAGTTATGTCACACCTGTCATTTTTCCGAACTGGTTGAATGGACTTTTTCCATCCCTATAACAATACCTCTTTCTGTATCCGAGAATTGCATGGAATTCATTTCGTTTCCTGAAAAATAGACTGAAAAAATTTTTCTGGCATCGTCTTTATCATAATATCCTTCTTTAACCAATTCCCACTCACACAGATCTTCCTCATACACCTCACCTATAATTTTACATCGAATGGAATCGTTTTTTTCCAATGCATATATGGCGCTTATCCGATGATTGCCATCAGTAACTATGTATTTTTTTTGGGAATTTTCTGATACTAATTTGAGCGTTTCGATGGATTTTCCCCCAAGATCGTCCTGATATCCCTTTTCTCTTATGCTATAGTATATACGCTCCAACCAGACAAATTCCTGCTCAATCTGGAACATATAAATGCCATTCGAAGAAAAATGAGTCAAAATATCAGGAATATCTAACGGATCATCAAGCCAACCTGCAATCTGTCTAGAAGTATTTTCCTTGTTCGTCGCATCCTGAAAAAAATTTTTATATTGCATTTTTAGAGCCGGTAAATAGTTACTTAAGGTGGGTAATAAATGATAAAAAGTTCTATCTGGAAAAATCCCAGTCTTAATATTCCAAGGAAATTTCCAAAGGGGATACTCTTTTAATAAATTGATGTTTAGCGCTGCACCCAAGTGAGTTGGTCTGTATGATACTAAAAATTTTATAAATCGATCTCTCACCGCCAATTTTTGTTCACCATTGTGAAAATGGGATAGATATTCTTGATATGGATTGAATCTTGACTGCGAGCCGTATAAAAAACCGCAGTAATGAACACACTGATCTATTGATATTGTCTCAATATTAGTGGACACAATAGTCATCCAAGATTTTAAACTGATATTCTCTCACTTATCCATTTCAATGGGATGCAAATAATTTTTCCACGGGGTGCTTTTCTAACATATGACACATAACTACCCTGATCAATAATTTCAAACTGGACACTTATTTTACTATCCATTCTAATGGAACCGGTAGAAAGGGCAATTTCCAACTCATAGATACCAACATCCAGTAAAGGGGCTGGAAATTTTACACTTGCGTTATATTTTCCAGGAATTCTGGGGAAATGATCCTTCATCTGGAGATTGTAAAAATTGTCCCAATCTGAATCAAGGGACATCAGCACACCTACTCCCTCTATTGTTCGGACTTCACAAATAAGGTAGAGTTGGGCAAACGGTTCAGACAACTCATATTCAAATCTGACTTCAAATGACTCAAGAACGTTGAAGGTTGATGTGGTTATTCCCGTGTCATTGACTAGACGGATTCTCATAATTTGCGCGGTTTTATTCATATCAATCGAATAAACAGTGTCTGCACTATCATCCGAATTTTTCCCTTTTACCGATTCCAGATAATATTCGATGATTTTCCCGGACTCTCCCTGCTGGACGATAGCCCCCTTTTCAAGAAGGATACACGTATCACAAAGATAATTGATGGCAGCCATATTATGACTAACAAAGAGCACGGTTCGCCCTTCCTGGGTGACATCGCTTATCTTCCCCAGGCACTTTTTCTGGAAAGCCACATCTCCTACGGCGAGAACTTCATCGATGAGAAGTATTTCCGGTTCAAGATGAGCTGCAACGGCAAATGCAAGCCTGACGTACATCCCACTCGAATATCTCTTCACTGGAGTATCTAGAAATTTTTCAATTCCTGAAAAGATTACAATATCCTCAAATTTCTGTTCGATCTCTTTTTTCTGCATAGCGAGAATAGAACCATTCAGATAGATATTTTCCCTTCCGGTCATATCCGGGTGGAATCCCGTGCCAATCTCAAGTAATGACCCCACGCGACCATGAAGTTCAACGGTTCCCTCAGTCGGCGTCGTAATCCTGGAGAGAATTTTTAATAGTGTGCTCTTCCCCGCACCATTTCCTCCGATGATTCCCACCGCTTCGCCAGACTCCACCTCAAATGAAACATCTTTCAGCGCCCAAAATTCTTCTGCTGAGGGAGCAGGATGAAGTAATCTTAGCGGTGCTTTCATTGAATGGGTTATTGCTTCGCGAAAATTGTAGTGTTGCTCTGGTCCACCAAGCCGATACTTCTTCCCGAGATGGCTGACACGTAGGGCGATTTTTTCAGTCATGGTTTTTCCGTCAATTTTTTCAGAATTTAAACAATATCGGCATAATACCGCTCCATCCTACGGAAATAAAACATCCCTGAGATAACCAGGGCCACCACCACACCCGCCGATACAAATATCATCCCGCTTGGCATGCCAGTATCAAGCAATGCCCAGCGGAACCCTTCGATTACCCCTGCCATTGGGTTCAGACCGTATAGGAAGCGCAATGATTCAGGGAGCAGGCTTGCTGGATATACGACCGGTGACGCAAACAGCCAAAGCTGTATCATGAAAGGGATAGTATACTGGAAGTCACGGTACTTTACATTCAGCGCTGAAAACCAGAGTCCCACACCAAACGATGTGGCAAGTGCAAGAATTATGAAGAGCGGAAGGAACACAATATTCAGGGTCGGCACATATCCATAATATCCCATCATCACAACCAGAATCGACATGGATATTGCAAAATCAACCAGGGGAGAAAGGACACCGGATAGGGGCATGATAAGCCTGGGGAAATACACCTTAGTCATGATCGCGGCATTGCTCACCATACTCATGGTGGAACGGGTGATACCTTCAGCAAAGAGGGTCCAGGGGAGAAGGGCTGCGAGCACGAACAGGGGGTAGGGCACATCATCAGAGGGGATATTTGCCAGCCCGCCAAAGAAGAACGTGAAGATCACCATCATTAAAAGCGGTTGGATGATCGCCCAAAGAAATCCAAGTGCGGTCTGTTTGTACCTGATTTTCAAATCCCGCCATATAAAGGTGGAGAGGAGCTCCCGGTAATTCCATAACTCATGGATATCAACAGGAGTCCATTTTTTTGGAGGACGAATTATGAGGGGCGAAATATCCGTTTCCTTTTCGGCGTATGCAGCATCCACCATAGGCTGGTATATGTATCTGTTTAATATGAGATAAAGAGTGAAGTTACCGTAGATTGCGTCTTTACAACGCTGATTAGGTTAGTAAATACAAGGGTAAGATCCCATTCCTGCCCCTAAGGCTTTTCCAATAACTGGATGATTTTCTGAATCTTTACTCTTTCCGGATCTGATCGA
>CAZRAQ010000008.1:0-2735 GCA_964598015.1 uncultured Methanoregula sp.
GAATGATGCCGCGCTGTTGGTATGGTGTATTGCTAACGATTGCTTGAACGATGCTTCCCTTGCAGATCCGGCTGCCTTCTTTGAGATTGGCACCATCCTGTGTGTCCATAAGCCCACACCCCGATTCCCTCTCATGAAGGACCCCTCGGATCAGAGAATACCATTGCTGCGGTACACAAAATCTTTAAAACTCTTTCCTGCACGTCAAAAGGATAGGAAGCCTGCCTTCCATGTACGAGCGGTGCGAGGATGAGGAATTGAGGATGCGCATTATTTCATTCGTGGCCGACTCATCCGTATGAGAAAGATCCTTTCCAGATGTTACGTCTGGAAGGTCGTTCAGGTCAAGGAAAAAGAGGGAGAAAATGTTGCATGAGGGATGCATCCCTCATAGAATAACATTGAGACGTACTTGACCGTTTGCCGGGACATCGACATAGATCGTCTTCGTCAGGGTTCCATACGTCATGGTGACCTTTCTGTTTCCTGCTGCAGCGGTATACGTATTGGGTGTCAGTCCGGGTTGCTGCACATCATCGATCGAGACGGTTGCATATCGTGGACTTGTGGAGATCCAGAGTGATCCTGTGGCACCTGATGGTTGTGTGGTTGCAGTCTGATTCACCCAGGTAGCATTGACGTTGCCCGAAGTATCGACTGTCTGGGTCCCAATCTTGTGCTGAGTTCCGGGGGTGAGCGCGCTGAATGTCTTGGTATCCCCGGTCACATTCTCCACCCATACTCCATCAAAATACACCATCACCTTCTCAAAATCAAGGTCAACCGGATTGTCCCAACTCCAGGTAATACTGGTCTGCTGGGTCGTGTTCGTGAGGTTGGTGATACTTCCGGGAGGAGTCGTGTCAGGCAGGGCGTTTGTCCTTGCCGTCTGGTTCACCCAGGTCGCATTGAAGTTGCCCGAAGTGTCGACCGTCCGAGTCGCAATCTCGTAATCTCTGTCAGGATCAAGTGTACTGTCAGCTAAGTAGCTTTGTATGCCCTTTGAGACATTCACCTTGATTACCCCATCAAGATACACCATCACCTTCTCAAAATCAGGGTCAATCGGATCGGTCCAGGTCCAGATGATACTGGTCTGCTGGGTCGTGTTCGTGAGGTTGGTGATACTCCCGGGGGGGGTTGTGTCAGGCGGAGCAGTAACGGTAAGGATACCCTCGTTCACAATAGGAATAAATGAAGCTCCACCATCGTACACGAATTGGTTGTCATAGTCTTCGTTGACGGTCAGGTTCGTTGTCCCAGCTTTTTTTGCCCTCACCGTGACGTTGGCAAGGCGTGGCCCCCCGGTATCTGTATTCGATAAATTGGCTGCCATAAGGATAGGTTCAGTGGATGGAAGTGAAGAAGTCCCTTTCAGGTCTGCCCACGGACGAAACTCCACTGCAACAATTTCTGCTATTGTTGGATCTTCTACTTCCAACTGAAGTATGTACCCACCCATAGATATTGTTTCAACGAATTTGATCTCAACTTCCTTCTCATCACCTACAGCGCCAAATGTCGCATCCCCAATGTCTAATGTCGTTGCCATTGCCGGAATGATCAGAATTCCTGATACGAGAACCAGCAACATCATGAATCTGAAATGATTACTGCGTGTCATTGTCTACCACCTTGTAAATTGTCATTTTCATTCACTCATTCATTCCATTCTGTTGATTTATTGGATTCAATGTTCCCAAGATTGTACAATCAAACTTAATTTTTCTAGACGCTCAAATCCTGATTAGAAATACGCAAGTAATGCCACCACCTTCTACAAATGAAAATCACAATCGTAATATTTAAATATTCTGGAGATTTTTAAGGTGTCACTTATTTTGTGCAACCAGACTTGGTCGTTCGTGTCAGGTTGATGAGCATAATGAGACTGACATCGCGGACCCGGGTTTCTGAAATGGACTTCCTATGGGAGCGTTTGAATCGATCCGATTTGAATCGGTGCAAATGAATGATACACAGTGCAAAATTTGACTGCAGACATTCTCACAGACTGTCCTCTTGATGTACTTCTGGCATATATGTCACTACTCAGCGGAACTGATCCATCCGTTCTTTTCTGAATACAGGGAATTTACGGAGTATCATCTGATTGAGCTATTAAGATACGCCGGTTTTACCGATTATTCTCCCTATTTTCCTGCTATCGGAAAAACGGGCCTTTATACCGTCCGATCATCATGAGAGTTGTTCACTGAACAGAACGGATCCTCCCCTGCAAAATCCCCGCTCTGGGCATACGCCCGCACCCGGCATCCACCACCACAGAGCGGGAGATAGGCACATAGTCGGCACTTTCCCCGGATATCCGGGGGATTTTTGCGGAAACGGGCGAGGACTTGACTTGTGTCATCGTTCCATATCGCAGAGAAGGGCCGGTCACGGATGTTGCCGACAAGGAAGGCTGGCGAGCGGGCGAACTGGCAGGGATACACGTTTCCGCGGGGATCGACATTGGCCACCCGTTCCCCGGCACTGCACCCCCCTTTGAGCGAAGCAAGGAGCTCGCGGGCATCCTGGAGGTCCGGCGATCCGTCGCGTTCCATGGACTGCAGCAGGTGGATGCAGTCCTGCGGGGCATCGACGGTGAGAAATTCCATTTCATCCGCGGGAATTTCCTTTGCCTTTTCGTACAGGAGTGTGAGCACCCGGGTGACATCCGAAGCGTTCACCTGGAGCCGTTCGTAGGTATCGTTTCCCCGGCCGCACGGGAC
>CAZRAQ010000008.1:2745-36788 GCA_964598015.1 uncultured Methanoregula sp.
AGTACAGGCAGAACCGGGAGGCCCCGAGGTCCCGGGCAAGGTTTACAAGGGCTCCGAGCTCGTCCTGGTTCTCCTTGGTCAGGGTCACCCGGACCCCGCACCGCACCCCTGCCTTCCGGCAGCAGGCGAAGGCCGCAACAGCCCGGTAAAACGCTCCCGGGGTGTTCCGGAACCGGTCGTGAGTTGCTGCCGTGGCCCCGTCCAGTGATATACCGGCATACTCAATCCCACTGCTTTTGATCTTTTTCGCAACTTCATCAGTGATGAGGGTTCCATTGGTGCTGAGCGCAGTCTTGATCCCTTTCTCCCGGGAGTACTCCGCAAGCTCCCAGAGATCGGGACGGACCAGCGGTTCACCCCCGGTGAAAATGACCAGCGGGACGTTCGATGCCGCGAGGTCGTCAATGAAAGTGCAAGCCTCGGCCGTTGTCAGCTCATCCCCGGACCCGCATTCCGGCCCGGATGAACTGTAACAGTGGGTGCAGGAGAGGTTGCACCGGTCGGTCAGATTCCAGAAGATGACCGGCCTGCGCTGGCCGGCGAAGGCAAGATATTTACTTGGAACGGCCTCTTTCCCGTGCCGGTGTTTCATAACGGCACTGATGGTGCCTTTGCCATGGAGGCACTGCGTGATCCGGTTCATCTCCCCCTCCCATTCTCCCGGATGCGGACATTCGGGACACGCTTGAACTCCTGAGTGCTGAAGAGGATGAGATAGCGGGACAGTCCGGTCTGTTCTGCAAGCTGGCTTACCTCCTCTTCAACTTCCTTCCTCGAGAACCCGTGATGGACCGTATACAGGGAATAGTCCCATCGGCCCGCCACAGGTCTCCGTTCGTAACAGTGGGTGACGCAGGGATACGATGCCAGCCGGGATCCCATTTCTCCGGGCGGCATTCCGCTGCAGTCCCATGCGACGAGTGCATTGGCGGTGATTCCCAGCTGCCGCTGGTTGATCCGTGCCCGGAACCGACGGATGACACCGGCCTCCTTCAACTCCCGGACCCGTACCAGGACTTCCTCACCTGAAAGACCGAGCTTTTTCCCGATCTCCGCGAACGGCTCGGGAACAAATGGGAGCCCGTCTTCAAGCGTGGCAAGGATCTCCCGGTCACTCTGATCCATTCGCACCCCCGTTCCGGATCCCTGCGAGGGGGAACCGGACATCGATCTTTATCTTGTTCACGGTCGGCAGGTCCAGAATATCTTCGCGTGTAAAGCCTGTTCTTTCAAGGATCTCCTGAAGAACTTCATGCAGCGTATACTCATCTTTTGCCGAGAGCGTGAACCAGAGTGAATACAGATGATCACGCTGGAAATTATGCGAGACATCCGTGTATTGGTTGATGATGTCAGCAATCTCGTGGATGTGCTCTTCCACCACAGGGAGCGCAACAAGCGTTGCGGCAGTAATGCCCAGTGGCCGGGATTCGATGATGGGTGAGATGCCCCGGACAATTCCTTGCCGGGACAGCCGCTCCAGCCGTTCCAGGAGCACATCTTCCGGGATATCGAGCAGGGCTGCAACAGCCTCCCATGGGCGGGGTACGAGTGGAATGTCCCGCTGTATTGCATCGAGAATGCGAAGATCAAGTTCATCAGCCGGTGTTCTCGTGGTCATTGCGTGCCTCCCGGTTCGTACGGGCACCAGGGGTCCTCAGCGCAGATCTCCCCTGCAATTTCCCCAGGGTGCATAAGCCCGTCACACCAGCGGGGGGAAACCGCTTCCGAGCCCCGGTACGCCCGGGCACGGCAGCCGCCGCAAATGATTTTGTATTCACACTCCCCGCATTTCCCGGTCAACAGGTCCGGGTCGCGGAGTGCTGAGAAGAGGGGTGAGTGATACCATATCTCTCGAAAAGAAGTCTCACGGACATTCCCGGCACTCACCGGCAGATAGGGACATGGGGTGACATCCCCATCTGCGTAGATCCGGCAGTAACCAATCCCGGCTATGCAGCCCCGACCCCATGCCTGGTTGCTTATCCCGAGTTCTTCAGCAATCCGCCGGAACTGCGGAGCACAGGTCGGGCGGAGGTTCACGCTGGTGTCTCGGTACTTGAGGAGCACCTGCCGGATAACCTCTTCATATTCCCGGGGATCCAACGGGCCAAAATCCTGTGCACGTCCCGTGGGAACGGGGAAAAAGACCTGGTAATCCGTCACCCCCAGACCTTTCCCGAGATCCACCACTGATTGGACATCGCTGGCAGAGGGTCGCATCACGGTCACGTTGATCTGAACCCCGATACCCTCATCGCGGCAGTTCCGTATTGCCCGCACGGCCTTCTCCCAGGCACCGCTGACGCCACGAAACGAGTCATGGACGGCGGGGTCCGCGGAGTCAATGCTGACCGCCACAGAATGGATTCCTGCATCCCGCAGCCGTTCCGCCATGGAACGGTCGAGGAAGTACCCGCTGGTGCCCATCACCATCCGAAGCCCCTGCTCCGTACCGTACCGTGCTATTTCGCAGAGATCGTCCCGCAGGAGCGGTTCTCCCCCGGAGAGCACGATAACAGGCGTCCCGACATCCCGGATCTGGTCAACAACCGCCAGTGCCTCGTCCGTGGAGAGCACCCCGGCTGTTTCGTTCTCCCCTGCTTTCACGTAGCAGTGGGAACACTGCAGGGGACATCGGAGCGTCATATTCCACGAGATGAGACGTGGCGTTCCACTGGATATTCCTTTCAGAACGTCAACTCCTTTGCCAGACACTGCCCGGGCTCCTTATCCTCATTCGTGAGCTTCTCCACCATTGAAGACGTGTCTAGTACGATCTGGCGAGATCGAAGCGATCAAGGTTCATCACTTTGGCCCAGGCTGCCACGAAGTCCTGGACAAACTTGTCCTGTGCGTCCGCACCTGCGTAGACCTCGGCCAGAGCACGGAGCTGGGAGTTCGAACCGAAGATCAGATCGACACGAGTTCCAGTCCACCTGACTTTCCCCGTCTTGCGATCGCGCCCTTCAAACACGTCAGCGTCTTTTGAGACCGCCTTCCACTCGGTACCCATGTCGAGCAGGTTCACGAAGAAGTCGTTGGTGAGCGACCCCGGGCGCGTGGTGAAGACTCCGGCCTGGGTCTGTCCGAAGTTGGTGTCCAGCACACGCATGCCGGCCAGGAGCACCGTCATCTCGGGAGCGGTCAGCGTCAGCAATTGCGCCTTATCGACCAGTAACTCCTCGGCCGATACGGCATAGCGGGTCTTCTGGTAGTTGCGGAAACCGTCTGCCTTCGGCTCGATCACGGCGAAGGAGTCCACGTCGGTCTGCTCAGGCGAGGCGTCCATGCGTCCCGGCGTGAAGGGAACTGTTACCGTATGACCGGCATTCTTCGCGGCCTGCTCGACGCCTGCACAACCGGCCAGAACGATCAGGTCAGCCAGTGATACCTTCTTGCCACCTGACTGTGCCCTGTTGAACGTGCTCTGGATGCCCTCCAGGGTCTTGAGCCCCTTCGCCAGCCGGGCCGGCTGGTTGACCTCCCAATCCTTCTGTGGCGCCAGACGAATGCGTGCACCGTTCGCACCGCCACGCTTGTCGGAGACACGGAACGAGGAGGCTGACGCCCAGGCGGTCGAGACCAGCTCTGACACTGACAGGCCTGAAGCCAGGATTGTGCCCTTGAGGGAGGCGATGTCCTTTGCATCAATCAGTGTGTGATTGACCGCAGGGATGGGGTCCTGCCAGATGAGCTCTTCGGCAGGCACCTCCGGGCCAAGATAGCGTGAACGTGGACCCATGTCGCGGTGCGTCAGCTTGAACCATGCCCGGGCGAATGCGTCCGCCAGCTGGTCCGGGTTCTCATAGAAGCGCCTTGATATCTTCTCATAAACGGGGTCGAACCGCAGGGCAAGGTCGGTGGTCAGCATGCCTGGTGCGCGACGCTTCGATGGATCATGGGGATCCGGCACGCTCCCGTCGCCTGCACCGCCCTTCGGCTTCCATTGGTACGCACCGGCAGGGCTCTTTTCCAGTTCCCATTCAAAGGTAAACAGGTTCCGGAAGAAATTGTTGCTCCACTTTATCGGCGTCTGCGTCCAGATAACTTCCGGGCCACCGGTGATCGTGTCATTCCCTTTGCCGGTGCCAAAACTGCTCTTCCAGCCGAGGCCCTGCTCCTCGATGGGGGCCGCTTCGGGTTCAGGCCCCACATGGGAAGCAGGACCGGCACCGTGGGTCTTGCCAAATGCGTGCCCCCCGGCGATGAGTGCAACCGTCTCTTCGTCATTCATGGCCATGCGGGCGAAGACCTCCCGGATATCCCTGGCTGCCGCAACCGGGTCCGGCTTGCCGTCCGGGCCCTCCGGGTTGACGTAGATGAGCCCCATCTGCACGGCAGCAAGCGGATTTTCGAGCTTCCGGTCACCGGAATACCGTTTGTCACCCAGCCATTCCTTCTCGGAACCCCAGTAGACAGCCTCATCCGGTTCCCAGGCATCCTCACGACCGCCTGCAAAACCGAATGTCTTGAATCCCATTGACTCCAGGGCAACATTTCCCGCAAGGATCAGGAGGTCGGCCCATGAGATTTTCCTGCCATACTTCTGCTTGATCGGCCAGAGCAACCGGCGAGCCTTGTCAAGGTTTGCGTTGTCAGGCCAGCTGTTGAGGGGCGGAAAGCGCTGCTGGCCGGAGCCGGCGCCGCCGCGGCCGTCACCGATGCGGTAGGTGCCTGCGCTGTGCCATGCCATGCGAATGAACAAGGGCCCGTAGTGGCCGAAGTCCGCCGGCCACCAGTCCTGTGATTCGGTCATCAGCGCCCGCAGATCCTTCTTCACGGCCGACAGGTCGAGTTTTTTGAACTCCCGGGCGTAGTTGAACTCCTTGCCCATCGGGTTGGACAGGGGAGAGTGCTGGTGAAGCACCTTCAGGTTCACCTGGTTCGGCCACCAGTCCCGGATGGACTTGCTGCTGCTGTTGTGAGTCATAACGTCATCTCCTCTTTTGTATGATTTTACCTGCTGTGGTGATTTGAATATTCCTGAACAGGAACCCGGAAAACTACTTCCATGAGTGAGAGCAGGCGGGGTTCAATCCCGCTCCATTGGTCCCGGGAATACCGCTCAGCAAGGTGAAAGGAGCGGGATCCTGATTCCCGATCATCCAAAAAAGGAATTGACGGGATTCAGCAGCCTGATCCTTGCTGGTGTACGAAACAAATGACTGGAATGCATGAAAGAGGGCACTATAGTCGACTGTACTGCATACAATGGTACTGCATACAAAGTTAGAAAAATACTGCATGCCAAGACTTTGTTGTTTTGGTGGATACATGACACAGGCACCGATGGTAAAGCCCGGCGATCCAGCGAAGAATTTCTCATTAAAGGACCAGAATGACAAGACATTTGGCCTGTATGAGCAGTCAGGAAAACAGGTGCTCCTCTCTTTTCATCCCCTGGCATGGACAGATTTCTGTGCTGCCCAGATGACGTCACTGGAAGACAACCGGGAAGTACTGGCCTCTCTGGGGTGTGTTCCAGTTGGGATCAGTGTAGATTCGAGGCCATGCAAAAGGGCATGGGCAGAAAGCCTTTCGATCAAGCATACGCCGTTGCTGTGTGATTTCTGGCCCCAGGGGGTTGTTGCACAGAAATACGGGCTCTTCCGCGAAGAGAATGGTTTTTCCGAACGGGCTAACGTGATCGTCGATAAAAACCAGCATGTCGTGTTTGTTAAAGTATATCCTATCCATTCGATACCGGATATCCAGGAGGTAATCGCGTTTCTTCAGCAGTTGCAATGAGCAGGGATCTGCACGACAAATGTATGTTCAGAAAAGAAGAGGAATGAAGAAGCACTGGATATTTGGGGACAGCCGTAATCACTCAGAGACCGGGATGAGTCTTCCTTTTAGCTGCTCCTCCACATTCAGTCTCATCAGTTCCACAACATTATTCACCACCCCTCTGGTGTAAGCCTTGAGCAGCTCATCGGTCCTGAAGAACTCCCGGTCTGCGTTGCTGTTGAACTCTGCGCCATGGGTCCGATAGGCGATGCCAAACGGGGCGAGGATATACCCCATCTGCTGGAAGTTGAGAAAGATGTCCATGGCTGTCTTGATCCCCCCGTCCTCGTGGCCGCAGACAAGGATCCCTGCCACCTTCGCCTCGGTCAGCCCGGTCTTCTTCAGATGGTAGAGATTCTGCATGCAGGTCGTCCTGTCGAGGAAGATCTTGAGCCGGGCTGACATGGTATTCCAGTTGATAGGGGAGGTGATGATGGCTGCTTTCGATGCGGCAAGCATCTGGTGAAATACATGCATATCGTCGTTTGGATTCCGGCACGGGTAGTCACAGGACTGTGCCCTTACTGCATAGCAGCACCAGCAGTTGTCGATCCGGTATTCGCTGAGGTTGAACCTCCGATAGGTGACCCCTTTCTCACGAAGCACCTCTTCTGCAACCTCGGTCATGACGCCTGTATTTCCTGCACGATGGGTACTGCCGTTGATCAGCAGGACCTCGAATGGCTCTCCATCGTACGTGAACTGCACATGCTCCGTTTGACGTATGAACTCCCCCGATGGGCTGTGGCAGTTGGGGCAACCCTTTGGCGGCTTCTCTCCAGTAAATACAAAACCGCAGACTGTGCACTTCCAGGTCATTGCTGAGCCCTTGGTTTTCGTTTCATCATCTGAACGGATCATTTGTCTTACTCATCCCAGTTATTGATTGAATATTGTACTTACCTGCAGTTCACTTGAACGTGCGTCTGCCGGAAACCAAATTCCTTGAAATTCACGAAAAAGGGATTTTTGAGTCACAGCGGACCGAGCGGTGCTTCAGGTACTACCTTTTTTCCCCCTTTGGCGAATAGTTCGGGACCCCGGCACATTCTTGGATGGAGATGAGATACCGTTCCGCCTTTTCGATCAGCGGCTGGCGTTTCTCTTCAGGCATGCGGTTGATATACGTGATGAAGGGGGCCATTCGTGGATTAGGTTCAAACAGATCCCAATGGACGTAGAGGAAGCGCCAGTAGAGCGCATCCCACACATCGCACCAAGGGCCTTTTGAGTAGTTACTCATTTTCAGAATATATCGGGACCCGGAGATGTAGGGTTTAGAACTCATCATACCGCCATCTGCAAACTGGCTCATGCCATAGACATTCGGTACCATGACCCAGTCATAGGCATCGATAAAGAGCTCAGAAAACCAGTCGTAGACCCGATCAGGATGGAATTCGGCAAGAAGCATGATGTTGCCAAGCACCATGAGCCGCTCGATGTGATGGCAATATGCGGTAGCGAGGACACGCCGGATTGTTGTATCCACGGGTTCGATTCCAGTCGACGCATTCCAAAAGCACGGAGGAACCGGTCGTGCTAATTTCAGTACATTGGAATCCTGCTCCTTTTTTCCAGCCAGGAGATAAACCGCCCTGATAAACTCCCCCCAGCCGATAACCTGGCGGATGAACCCCTCGAGGGATGCAACAGGGACCTCGTGGTCCTTTGCATACTCAAGGGTTGCAGCAACCACATTCCCAGGGGTGAGAAGCCCGATATTCAGCAGGGGAGAAAGTAAAGAATGGAAAAGAACTGGTTCATCCCGTTGAATCGCGTCTTCATATCGCCCGAAGAAGGCCAGCCGGTTCACGAGAAAATCGTCAAACCATCTGTTCGCATCCTCGAATGTCACCGGCCAGAAAAAAGGGGTCACGTTGCCATAGGAATCGGGGAACAGTTCTTTCACGTAGCTGACTGCTTCATGAACATACTCGTTCGCTTCGGGATGCCAGACAGGGGGTATCGGGAAATCCTTTGGTAAGGGTTCGCGGTTCAAGGTATCAAATGTCCAGCGGTTCCCAACCGGTTTTCCATCCTCTTCAAGCAGGATATTATGGCGTTTTCTCTGCGCAATATAGAATTCGGTGAGAAAAAACCTCTTACCTCCCTTGTAATACCCTGCAAGATACTCACGGGAGCAGAGGAACATTGGACTCTCGTACGTTACCAGTCGGATCCCTTGCATCGAGCAGGCCTTTTCAATCTCTTCAATCAGCCCGATTTCGAGCGGATCGCAAAGGTGGATTTCTGCAATGCCCTTCCTGGCCAGCTCGAGTATAAGATCTGCACTGGTAGCAAGATCTGCTGATTCAATATATTCGACCTGAAACCCGCCACCAGCAAGGTGGTCGCGGTATCTCCTCATGGTCGCACGGTGAAGCACGAGCTTCTGGGCGCAAAACCGGGACCTCTTGAAGAACCAGGGATCTTCAGCAAGGACAACGGGGCGGTCCCGGGACAAGGCAGGATTTTCCGGAAAAATCTGGTGGGGATATATTACCGTAGCATCAGGGTTGGCAGTGACATCCGCTCTCTTTTTCCTGGCCTTGTCTCTCATTTCTTCCCGGCACTCCCAGCCTCATCCAGAGGGGATGATGGTTTCCTGCTCTTCCAGACATCCCTTCCACGCTCGGTGATATCGGGGGGAAGATCTGCCAGCTCGAACGGATATGGTGCAAAGAAGGACTGGTCCAGGAGACTGGGCTCCTGGAACCGTATCACCCACGACCGGAGCAGGTCCCGGGGTTCGGCAAGGGTGGCATGGCCATTTTTATACCGATCGATCAACCTGAGACAGTACTCTTTTTCCTCGGGAGTAACCCGATTGCGAAAATGCCCGAACGCATGCTGGAGGACGTTGATATTATTGGAATAGCGGGGAACGTTTGAGAGTGCAGCACAGAGCATCTCCTGGTAGTGACCAAACAACGTTTCCGGATCTGTCTTGGCCTTGTTTGCAACCCACTGCCCCATTTCGTGCATGAGCTGCTGGTGACAGGCCATAAGCAGTAACTTGTTGGCTGCATGAAATCGGGCAAGGGCTTCCCGATCACTTGTTTTCTCCATCTCCCGGAATCCTGCAAGGGTAAAGATACCGGTAAGGAAATGGTCACGGATTCGTGCATTATTCAGGCGGAGTTCATCCTCAACAGGCAGGTGCGAGAACCGCTTCAGCACTTCCCGGGCAAAAAAGCCGGCAGACCGTTCGATCGCCATGGATTTTTCTGCTGAAGGATACACCTTGACGTTGCTGGTCCCGGAGGTAGGGGAACCCCCTTTCAGGATAAAACCGTCAACCTGGGGGAGGCTGTCAAGAAACCGGTTGGCGAAGCTGGTCATTTCATTCGTCACATCCCGCCCGGTAGCTGGCTGGATCAAGTGGTCGACCCCCTCAATCCGAACGATTCTGACCGTTGCCCGGGGGATACCGAGCCCGATCTCAACCTCAGGACAGACGGGTATGAAGTCAACAAAGGATTTCAAGTGGTCCACGGTAGTGGATGGGATCTTTGAACCATCGTACCGGCAGGGATCAAACTCGATGCACCTACTGACCACCACACGCGGGCGGGGATACCTCCTTACCATACAAAATCACCTTTATTTTCTTTTGGTTATTTTAGGTATGAATTCTTATGGAATCGTGCATCCCTCAAAAGTGAACTGGCAACACAGCCCGGGCGACCGCAGAATATGAAATATATCACCTCGATTTTGAACGGGGGTGGTTCAAGGAGCCGGAAGATAGTATAGAAACGGGTCTGAAGGGATCTCCAAAAAATCTGCGACCAGGATTTGAACCTGGCGTCCGGATGCCTCAGCCCGGATTTGAACCGGGGACAACCAGATCTTCAGTCTGGCGCTCTCCCGAACTGAGCTACTGAGGCGAGGAATACATTATTTAGCTTTTGAGCCTAATAAATTATCGTGTTTATGGGTGCATCTACCAAAAATGCACCGATTTCTCCCTTTGGTGGTGAATTCTCTGGGTCTTGCAGGAACCGGCGGTGCTGACAGTGTATATAAGGAACGGTTGCTCTCCCTTCTCAAATCGAGGAAATCTCCACTCGTCCACCTGACCCATAACGACCTCGATGCGGTTGGTGCCGATGCGGTCCACAGGATGCGGTATGGGACAATCACCACCATCTTCAGCTCGGTTGGCAGTTTCCCAGAAGCCCTGGATGCAGTGGCATCGATAGAGGGCAATGGACAAACCCTGTCGATCAGCGATCTCGGCTACCAGCGTGGGATTGAACAGCGCATCAGGAGGGTGAACGAGGCAGGGTGGCGGATCGAATGGCGTGATCACCACCGGTGGTCTTCTGAGGAGATCGACCTTGTCCAGCAGTACTGTGCCCTGCTCAGACTGGATACCTCGACCTGCGGTTGCGGTATCTGTGCCAGGGATATTCTCCCCAATGACCCCACCGCTGCAGAGATCGCCCGTGTTGTCTGCGATTATGACCTCTGGAAGCATGAAGATCCCCGCTCGGCAGTATTGGGCATCGTCCTGCAGAGAAAGAAGAACAGGGATTATGTCCGCGACCGGCTGGCAGAAGGTATCCTTTCCGATGAGCATATAGAGCGGGAATACCAGGAGATCGTCGGGGACATGGAGGAGAAAATATCAAAAAGTATCCAGAAAGCGACGATAATGGGTGAAAAATACCGTATTGCATTCTCTCCGCTCTTCGGCTACCCGAGCGAGACTGCTGCCCGCATGAGAAAGGAGCTCTCCACCGACATCGAAGTGCTCATTTCAAAGGACGGACGGTTTTCACTCCGGTCTGTTCCCCCGATCAGCCATATCATCGCACGGGAATACGGCGGCGGGGGGCACCCGAACGCTGCCGGAGGATCCTTTCACTTCTCATTCTGGGACAGGATCCGGTTCCTCATTCTTGGGAGCAGCTCGCAGTTCCCGCACTTTGTGGCGATTGCAGAATCTATATGATTATTGAGGCATTCTCCACGATGGATCTCCAGTACTTCCCGCATGATTCGTGGCAATAACCTCCGCAGAGAAGAGAATCAGGGTCTTTAACCTCGAGCGCCTGTCTGATATCCGCTTCCCCTGCATCGATCAGGATAATCTTCTGAACGTCGTATTCGTCCATGAGATCACCGATGAGCCTGATCCCTTGTGGCCTGACTGCAATCACAGGCTGGTATTCGAGCAGAAGAGCGAGGGATTCTTTTTTCTGGTCGTTGCTGAAAAAAATGACGTTCCTGCCTGCCAGCGCCTCGAGTTCTTCTCCGGATGGTTTTTCATTGAGCAGAACATGGCCGGCAATACCGTTATCCCGCATCGCCCGCATCATTCCCCGGTAGGCAGAAAAAAGGGAATGGGTAGCCTCTTCCGGATCATGATAATACTGGTCTGTGAGCCCAAGATCGAGGGGAGACGGAACTGCAATCCATAGATTTTTTTCCATCGTATTCAGATCATCGGTATCACGTATGAGTGCCCTGGTATCACATCCCATCTCTCCTGTCATTACTGTTCCTTCAACGCCGATGAGAGAATCGAGCATACGATCACGGTAAAATCTCCCTCCTGCGCAGGGATTGGTTACCCCTGCATCGAGCTGGTGCTGTAACCCCTCCTCCAGCTGGTAGGTGATCAGGTCCCCTGAGCGTCCCCGATGTGCTCCCACCCATTCTGCCAGGGCACCGGGATCAGGACCCGGTGCATCGGAGCCAAACGATCTTGTAGGAAATGAGACCCGCTTTCCCATGGTAATCACGTTATTTATAGCATCATCGTCAAAACGAGATAATGATGAGTGAAAGACCCGTCCTCGTGACCTGCGGGCTTCCCTATACAAACGGCCCCTGCCACCTCGGCCACCTCCGCACGTACGTGCCGGCAGACTTCTATGTCAGGTATTTACGGCGGACAGGTCAGGAGGTGGTGTTCATCTGCGGGTCCGACAACCATGGTACTCCCATCGTGGTGAGTGCTGAAGGTGCCGGCATATCCGCACGGGCACTTTCAGAGCAGTACCATGCTCACTTTGACCAGACATTCCGTAAAATGGGGGTTATTTTTGACCATTTCGGCATGACTGATGATCCCACCAATCACCAGAGGACAAGGTCAATCGTCGAGCGCCTGGTACAAAACGGGTATGTGTACTCAAAAATCATTCAGCAAAGTTATTGCACGAAATGTCAGCGGTTTCTCCCGGATCGGTACGTAGAGGGGATCTGTCCACACTGCGGTACCCCGGCACGGGGAGATGAATGTGACCAGGGATGCGGGAAGCACCTTGAACCCGGTGAAATACAGGAACCGACCTGCACAGTGTGTGGCACACGGGCTGAATCGAGGGACCAGGAGCACTATTTTTTCAGACTGAGTGGATTTAAGGAGTTCCTGCTCGATCACCTCGACACCCTTTCCGGGACCCTCAATGCCCGGAATTATGCCCTCGGATGGGTAAAAGATGAACTGCACGATTGGTGCATCACAAGGACCCTTGACTGGGGGGTAAAATTCCCAGGCCGTGAAGACCTCGTGGTCTATGTTTGGGTTGACGCTCCGATCGGCTACATCTCCTTTACCGAGGAATGGGCGGAGAAGCAGGGCGTATCATGGAAGGATATCTGGTGCAAGAATAATGCCCGGATCACCCATTTCATCGGCGGGGACATTATCTATCACCACTGCATCTTCTGGCCGGCGCTGCTGAAGGGTGCGGGGTATGGAGTTCCGCATGCAGTGGTTGCCTCGGGAATGCTGAAGGTCGACGACCACAAGTTCTCCAAGTCCCGGGGCTACGTGGTCTGGACAAATGATGATTACCTTGACAAAGGCCTCCCTTCTGACTACCTGCGATACTACCTGCTCGCCTATACCAGCCATACCAAAGAACTGAACTTCTCGTGGAAGATGTTCCAGGATCGGATCAATAACGAACTCGTCAATACACTCGGTAACTTTGCCTACCGGACATTATTTTTTGCGCACAAGGAGTTTGGCGGGATACCGGATGTCATGGTCCGTGAGGAGATCATCAACGAGATACAGAAGACTCTCACCCTGGCGGACAATGCAATAAAGGATTACGAGTTCAAGGCCGCCATTGATGGGATGATGACTCTCGCAGCATATGGCAACAATTACATCCAGACCAATGCACCATGGAAACTCATCAAGACCGACAGGAATGCTGCTGCCCGGGCGGTGAAGGATTGTATTGTGCTTGTGAAGGCACTCACCCTGCTTTTTGAACCGGTACTCCCTGCAAAAGCCCAGGAGCTGTGGGAGATGCTCGGGAACGATGACCTGGTCTCGGATCACTCCATCAACGAAGCACTTGAAGATACGGCGGCACGACCACTCCCGGTCCCGCGTCCGGTATTTTCCAAGCTTGAGGATGATTTCATTGAGGGGATGGACAAGCTCCTGGCATACCGTGTTGCCGAGGCAGGGAAAAAGGTGGTGAAAATGGAGACGATTCCATTCGAAGAGTTCTGTAAACTTGATATCAGGACAGGAAAAGTAATCGCTGCCGAGAAAGTGCCGAAATCAGGGAAACTCCTGAAACTCAGGGTGGATATTGGAGGAGAGATCCGGCAGGTTGTTGCAGGGATGGCCCAGTTTTACACGCCCGAAGAGATGACCGGGAAGAGCGTTGTCGTGGTGGTAAACCTTCAGCCTGCAAAGATATTCGGCATCGAGAGCAACGGGATGATCCTTGCAGCAGGGGATACCGCGTCTTTGCTGATGCCGGAAAAAGATGTTCCGCCCGGCACAAAAATAAGATAATCTCCCCTGTTTTCTCAGGTATACCCAAAAAGTCAGGTGATGTTCTTCCTGCTACAACCCAGGCAAACTAAAAAGGACATCTGGTTTTTCATCGCCACACGGCAAGCAGGAGCAGGTTCGTGTCACATTTTTCCTGAGGAAAAAACCACGCGAGAACGGGGTATCAGCCGGAAGGACGTTCCTGACCGAGTTTTACTCCTGCTTTCTCTGCCATTTTGCGGACGAATGGATTTTCATCCTGCTGACATGCCATGATCGGATCCCGAGCGGCCATGTCCCCAATACTGCAAAGGCTTTTTACGGCCATATACCGGACATGATCCTTCTCATCTGATAAGAGTGCAAACAGTGGGCTCACTGCTCTCTTCTCTTTCATGAAACCAAGAGCTTCCGCCGCACGGTAACGGACTTTCCAGTCTGGATCGGAAAGGAGCGGGAGGATCTGCTCCCATGCAGGTCCCCCAATCTCTGCAAGGGCCACCGACGCCTGAGCCCGTACCGCTTTTTCCGGGTCTCTCATCGCGTGGATACAGGTATCGATCGAACGTGGATCGCCCGCCAGTCCTAGCATGAAGACCGAATGCTTCCTGGTCAGAGGGTCATTGTCATGCAGAGCCCTGAAGGAGAGCAGGTCCAGGGTTTTCTCGAGTGAAGCATCGGTCGGTTCAGTATTTTTTTGGGAGGGATTCCGTTTCTCCTGCATATTTCCTTTTTTTGACCGGAAAATACCATAAAACCGGATGGTTCGATCGTTCCGGCTTCCATTGCTTAAGTCCCTGCCCGGATCAGAACTGCACCAAAATGCGGGAAACAAAAAGAACTACCAGAATCATGGGAGGTTGTCTGAAGACAAAGGAGGGAATCATGGGAACCAGGATCATCAGAACTCCAGGGCTAACCAAAGGTCCCCGCTCTCTCCTCAAAAAAACCGGATATGCCTGTTCGCCACCCCCTAACTCCTGCTTCAGTGCTGAGACTTGGTTCTCTGCCTCTCATTCCTTTCCCGATCCAGTTTCCCTGATTTATCATACATCAACATATGGTTTATTATTTTCAATACCTATTATTTAGGATTATTCCGTGATTCAAATGAATATTTAGAGTTTTTTAGAAGATAGAGGTCTATTAGTGAATTAAAAAAGGATTTTGAGTGTTCCTGCACGCTTCGCTTGCCCAAAGAGTATCGGACCGGGATATACTCTGGCAAACTGCTGGGGATACTCTTGTGAATTACCAGGAAATGCGTATATTTTACCCAAATGCCATATTTTTCAGGATATCGACACTATCCCCTTCAGGATATCGATACTTTCAGACTCTCCCCAGCACCAGTGACAGTCCAAAGGTGTAGTGGCCTGGAGCATTCGAGATTTGAAATTGTCAACCTTTTCGCTGTTTTGCGTGGGGAGACGAAAGTCGTGGTTGTTCTCCGTATACCAATTCAGGTCACGAAAACTGCCACTTGGGCGTCCTTCCCGGACGGCTGCGTGCATCGCATAGCGGGGCAGAGGCCCCAACAAAAATATAACCGGCGCATCAATCTTCCCCACACCAGAGAGTGAAGAGCCAGTTGTTATGAGACGATTGGTTGAAAAGAGGAAATTGTACGCCCAGGTCGGAATTCGAATCCGAGTCGTCGGCGTGACAGGCCGACATGATGGGCCACTACACTACCTGGGCACGTGCTGCAAATGGTCCCGCCTCCCGGATTCGAACCGGGGACATCGCGGTAGCTGCGCAATTGCCTTTAATACGGCAAATCATACTACAGCCGCGCACTCTACCAAGCTGAGTTAAGGCGGGATTTGCGCTTATTGTATAGGGGAAATAAAGCTATTAAACATATCGATATCGCTATTGAAAAAGGGCTTTCGGTCACTGTTTTATAATAGAAGCGCATTTTAATTGTTGTATGGTTCCCATAACAACTGAAGCGGGGAATTGTTTTCTTCACCGATAGCCAGGCGAAGACACATGTGACTGTTTTTGATACCACCCTCCGGGATGGTGAACAGACGCCAGGTATATCATTTACCTTTGTACAGAAACTTGAGATCGCCCGCCAGCTCTCCGCGATAGGGGTGCACGCGATCGAAGCCGGTTTTCCTGCATCATCCGAAGGTGAACGGGATACGGTGAAAGCGATTGCTGACCTGGGACTTGACTCGGTCATCTGCGGCCTTGCACGATCACGGACCGAAGACGTCGACGTCTGCATTGATTGTGGGGTGGACATGGTGCATGTCTTTATTCCGACCTCAGAGGTCCAGCGGGTGCACACGATCAAAAAATCTCCCGAAGAAGTGCTTACTATCACCCGGGAGATCGTCTCTTACGTGCGTGACCATTGCGAGCTCTGCATGTTTTCGGCAATGGATGCGACCAGGACCGATCCTGACTACCTTATCGAGGTCTTCCGTGCTGCAGCCGAGGCAGGAGCAACCATCATCAACGTCCCGGACACGGTCGGGGTGTATACCCCCACGGCAATGAAGAAACTGATCACACGGATCGTCCATGAGGTGGATTGCCCGGTCGACGTACACTGCCATAATGACTTCGGGCTTGCCGTTGCAAATACGACCACAGCTGTTGAGGCAGGGGCATCGCAGGTCCAGGTGACCGTCAACGGGCTCGGGGAGCGGGCCGGAAACGCAGATATCTCCCAGACCGTGATGATCCTTGAATCAATCTACGGGGTGCATACCGGAATTAAAACCAGCCATCTCTTTGAGACATCACGGCTCATCTCACGATATTCCGGGATCCAGGTGCTCCCAACCCAGCCCGTTGTGGGGGACAATGCTTTCTCGCACGAGAGCGGAATTCACTCCCATGGGGTCATTGCATGTGCGGCAACGTTTGAACCGGGCATCATGACCCCTGAAATGGTAGGGCACCGAAGAAGGCTGACACTCGGGAAGCATGTGGGCCGTCATGCAATACGGCAGATGCTGGCGGATGCACATATCAATCCCAGCGAAAGCGAGATTGACCGGATCATCGAGAAAGTCAAGTTCATGTCCGTAAAAGGGAAGAGAGTGACCGATGCCGATCTCTACGAGATTGCCACAACCATCATGGGAATAGGGAACGGGGGCAGGGCAATCGAACTCCAGGATATCGCAATCATGACCGGCAATCATGTCATTCCAACGGCAAGCGTGAGAGCATTTGTCAACGGAAAAGAGCTGGTCTGCAGCAGCACCGGGAATGGTCCAGTGGATGCTGCGTTGAAAGCGATACTTGGTATCGTGCCCGCAAAGGTCCAGTTAAAGGAGTTCAACATCGAGGCCATCTCCGGCGGATCCGATGCTATCGGGCATGTGAACATCGCTGTCGAAGATGAACATGGGCATATCTTCTCTGCGAGTGGATCCAGCGACGACATCGTCCTTGCCTCCACCGAAGCAATGGTGAATGCGATCAACCTGCTGCAGCGAATACGGCAGCCCGATGAATGAATAGCAGGAGAAAAGAGAATACCGGTAAAGCCGGAGATCAGGAGGCGCTCTGGGGCTTGCCCTCAAGCGCCTGCTTGATCTGGTTCTGCAGCTGTTCGAACCTGCCTGACAGCATCCCCTCCTGCTTCTCAAGCGATTTAATCCTGAGCTCGAGGGTCTCGATTTTATCGTTGAGGTTCTTCAGGACATCCTCTTTCTTCTTCTCCATCATGACCGTTCCCACGCTCATGAACACGGGGGCATCCTCGGCTGTATCGTTGAGCTCCTCGATTGCCCGCTTCGCCTCGCGGACTGCCATCTCATACTGGGCCTTCTGGGCACCGATGGTCTGCATCTGCTGCTGCATCTGCTGCAGCATCGCGATCTGGTTCTGGACTTTTGGTGACAGTGAACTCATGGTATCGGTTCCTGATTGTTCAGCAGTTCCTGCATCTCCTCTGCCACTGAGATCAGCCGGAGCCACATATTGAGCGAGGCCCGAAGGGCTGGAATATCCGCTGCCTGCACCCGGAGCACAAGGGTATCGGGCGACTCAAGGATGCATTCCGCCTTCGAACGGGGATGGCACTCCCCTTCCATCTCCGGGAACACCGCATGGAAGAGGTGGTCGGCATGTGATGACCTGAATCTGAAATGTGCTTCATGCCTCATGGATCTTCAGTGAAAGCAGGTAGCGGCGGGACCGGGTGCCGTCAAAGACACACGAATCATCGCCTTCTTCTGACAATTTCACCGGAATATATGGAACCAGCCGCTCATAAATGGATAGGTCATTCACCCGTATCCCTCTTCTTGGTCCATCCCTGACGATAGTCCGGAACCCGGAAATGAGCAGCAGGGTATCCACATTCCCTCCCGCGCACAGTGCAAGAGAGAGAGATGTTCCCTCGTGGAGTGAGAAAATAACAGGGGTGGGATCAAGTGAGTTGACAGCGGACAGGCCCATCTTCCCCCGGATAATGTACCTGCACCCGGCAGCGAAGGCAAAGTCCTTTGCAAGTGACCGGAGTTCAGGGACAGGTTTTCTTGATGTGGTGACGATGGTCATCGAGCTTTTAACTCTTTGATCGCAGCGCCACGCTCCTTGAAGAGAATCCGGTGACCACAGTACGGGCAGCGGACATTGACGTCAATTTCCACCTTGTGCTTGCATCGTGCGCACTTGTACGAGCCAGCCACGCCGGTTCACACCTCTTTTCCCAGCGACCGCTCGATCGTCCTGAGTGCAATCCGGAGCTGCGGGGTCTGCGGCTGGTAGGCTCCTCCGGCAAATTTGAAGCCGCATTTCCTGCATCCCCAGATACCGGTCCCTTCCCGGCGGATTGTCATCATATCACAGCGTGGGCAGCGATGGGCAGCCTTTGAGACCTTCTCCATGTCGGAGACCCTTTTCCGGACAAACCGTCCATAGCGTGGACCGAATCGTCCGGAGCTTCCTGATACCTTTCCTTTCGCTTTCTGTGTCCTGCGGGCCATATTCTCATCCCACCTAAATGTCTTTTATACTATGGCATCCCGGCCTAATATACTTGATTGAGGATACGTACCTCTCCCTGTCCACGGGTAATCCTGTTGATCAGGTCGTAAAAATCCCCCTGGATGCCGGCAGGGATCCTGACGACGCAGATCCACGATCCGTCCTTCTGCCACTCCTCTTTTTCCATCTGCGCTACCGGCTGGATCTCCCCAAATGCTTTTGAGGCAAAATCCGGTGGGATTCTCACCGCAATCCGTACTTCCTCGAATCTGATCGGTAAAAGGGGGCGAAGGGCTTTCACCGTCTCCTTCACCTGTTCATCAACGCTCTTGTACAGATCGATGTTCACCCGCGCCTCATCCATTGCCATCTCTATCCTCTGGGGAGGATGGGGGAGACCGGTCTGTGGATTCACGGCATTACGTGCGATGAACGTGATGACCTGCCTGCGCTTCTCTCCGATCATGTGCTTGCGCTGATCAGCGGTGAGATGGATCTCACCTTTCTGGATGATCCGTGTTGCAATTGCAGGGAACTCGGTCGTATGGAAGACTTTTTTAAGGGATTCTTCCGATGCCCTCGTTCCCCTCGAAGAATTCTCAAAGACGGAGAGGGCGGCCACCATGTCTTCGAGATCCACCGGATCGCCCTGCCTGAATCGGACGGCAAGGTCGGGATCGACCAGGACCTCAAATTTTTCCCCGTGGCTCTCGAGCCTTGCCACCACTGCCCTCTCGAGGGGTATCATGCAGCACCTACTTTTCAAATTGTTCGACGAAGGATGCAACCTCCTCCTTCGTCATCTTCCTGAATTGCGGGTTTTTGGTCTCGATAACCCCGATTTCAACGGTATTGACATCGAATTTGCCCTCGGTCGCATCATGGAGCGCCCTGAGCCCGAGGAGTATGACATCTTTCAGAGGGGCTTCAGCCGAATATTCCTCTTCAAAGACCTTCATAACGGCGTTTCGTCCGATCCCGATCCCGGTCGCTTTGTACTCAAGGAGCGTCCCGGATGGGTCGGTCTCGAAGAGGCGGCATGTTCCATCGCTGATCCCCGCGATGAGGAGGGCAGTCCCGTACGGGCGGGCTCCGCCAAACTGTGTATAGGTCTGCATGTGGTCGCAGAGTTTCTTTGCCAGGGCTTCGACATCCATCTTCTCATCGTAGGTGACACGGTTGATCTGGCATTCGATCCGTGCACGGTCTACGAGTGCCCGTGCGTCCCCGACAAGTCCTGAAGATGCAACACCGATATGCTCGTCGATCATGAAGATCTTCTCGATAGAAGAAGCTTCGAGTAGTCGTGAACTGACGCGTTTGTCCACGATTAAGACTATTCCATCTTCACATTTTATTCCGACAGCGGTCGTGCCCCGCTTGACCGCTTCCCGAGCGTACTCGACCTGATAAAGGCGGCCGTCCGGACTGAACACCGTTATCGCGCGGTCATAACCCATCTGATAAGCCTGTGGCTGCATTATATTTCCTCAAGATCATCCTGTGTGAGAAACAATAGTTCCTGTCTTTTAATTCCTTTTTCCAGCAAATCAACCTTTTGACCCGGATACCGCCGTGCCAGGTACTCTTTATCCCTGAACTTCAGGGGGGATATCGTCTCTTTGCTGAGAGGACGCATGCGGGCTATCCTTCGCCTGAGCGCGAGCATGGTGCCGGACGTGGCCACCGGGTGCAGGGCAATTCTCCGCTCTGCAACCGAGGTCAGCGTCAGGAGCGCGATTCTCAACGGTCCTTCAGAGCCCCTCACGCACCGGATCAGTGCATATCCCGCGCCACACGTCATCACCCCAGGCATCATCCTGGCTGCCATGGTATCTCCGAAAAGACTGGTGACAGATTCCAGGACGGCAAAATACAGTTCTTTTGGGTCCGGATCCGGCTGTTCCGGCTGGATACGGGCGAGGATGTAGCGCTTTTTCGCCCTCATGGTCGGGGGTCGTGCTCTCATGGCACCACCCTGACCGGATCTGCAGGAGAGAACAGGGCCCCTACGGTCTGCAGCGCCCTGCGGGTATCTTCCTCCTCCAGGCCAAACAGTGTGCAGATAAGGCAGATTTCACCGGGAGACCGAAGATCCAGAACCGAATATGCATTGCTCGATATGGTTAGGGGAAAATGATACCGGGAATAGAGTCTCATCAGGTCTATGTACCGGCTCAATACCTTCTGCCGGATGGTGCCCTTTTCCTGGATAAGGGGGGAGAGATCGATGTCCACCGCTATGCCATTTTCAGCGGCGAGACGTGCGGCCACGTGATCGAAGGCATTCCGGGGAGCCCTGTGGACTCTCCGGATACCGTGCACGCCCTTCTGGGCGAGGACGGCGCGGTTGAACCCATTCTCCCCTGCATCAACAAGGAGGAGGCTCTCTCCGTTGCTGCCTTTCCTGATCTGACCGGTAACCTTCCTGATATCAGTTTCACTGATAATTATGGCCGGAATGATCCTCACTCCCTGGTAATTTCCAGGTCGCGCACCGGGAACGACAATCCCGCCAAATCCCAGCGCCCGGGCATCGACCGCCATTCTCCTGACCGATGAATTCCCCTCCGGACAGGGATGGATACAGGCGTCGGCGTCCATCATCAGAACACAAATGAGAGAAAAGAGGATAAGTTATTTTCCAAGGTTGCCATGCGACCGGATACTCGGGCGGGTCTTCTCTGTGCCTATCCCGCGGTTCATCATTCCACGACCTTTTCTTCCCGCGCTCGTCTTTCCGCGCTCTGCACGCCCCCGGTGAGCAGGGTCTTTCAGCCAGGCAAGGTTCTTGTCGGCCTGCACGGACGGGTGATGCCCGTCTACAAGGATAACCTCGAACCACTTCTGCTTCCCGTCCTGGCCAACCCAGTAGGAGTTCAGCACTTCCATGTTGGGATATTTCACAGAAGCACGCTCTTCGGCAATACGCTGGAGGCTCTTTCCCGCGGTGATCCGGTTGACCCCCATCCGGGCAGATCTCCTCGCGCGCACGTACCGTGGTTTCCGGCGCCCCCCGCGCCTTATGCGCACGCGGACAACGGCAATGCCCTGTTTCGCCTTGTACCCAAGGTTCCTTGCCCTGTCTATTCTCGTAGGATGCTCCAGGCGGACGACGCTTCCCTCTCGCCGCCATTCCTGCATCCTCTGCCACTGGAGTTCCTTGACCCCGGTTTCAGCCGGTTTTTTCCACGCCTCACGGACGTAGGCATACATCGATTTCGCCATTGTACTGTCACCTCAGGTTCAGCGTACTACCACGCCACATTCCTTCACGGGACAAAAATCCCGCAGACCATATCATATCAGCAAGTGCCTTCATAAATCCATGCCCGCAGGAACCAGCAGGATCATTCCTTCTGTTTCTGCAGCACACGAACCGCCTCAATCCGGGTATACGGATACTGCCCCTTTGCATCCTTCTCAGCGGACTTGACCATGTCCCAGATGGTGAGAAGAGCAACCGAAACACCGGTGAGGGCTTCCATCTCGACCCCGGTCTTTCCGACCGATTTTACCAGAACGGTCGCCTCGATATGGTCCTCCTTCTGATCGAAATCGACCTCGACTGCGGTCACAGGGATCGCGTGGCACATCGGAATGAGCCGGAACGTATCCTTCACCGCAAGCGTGGCCGCGACCCTTGCAGTTGCGAGAACATTTCCCTTGATCACCGTCCCGTTCCTGATGGCGGCAAGGGTTTCTTGTCTTAAGTAGATGTTTCCCGCTGCAACTGCAAGACGCCTCATTTCCGATTTTTCACCGACATCCACCATGCGGACCCGGTCTTCATCGATATGGGTAAACTCAGCCATTATGTTCCTCCTTTTCCGAACAGCACCCTTGGGATATGAGCAAGGAGGTCACTTGCAAGCATGCCTCCCTCATGGATTGTTCCGATTGCCATCCCTGCCCTGCCATTCACATAGGCACCGGTGCAGGCAGCTTCAAATGCCGGCATCTGGCAAAACAGTCCTGCAACCACCCCGGCAAGCACATCGCCTGTCCCCCCGGTCGTCATAGCCGGGCTGCCGGTCCGGTTGAACCGTACCCGTGTACCATCAGAGACGACATCAACGGGTCCTTTCAGAAGGACGGTGCCATTTCCAGCCGCAGCCCTGACCGCATGCCCTCGCGTGACGAGGTCATCGCCCGGCCTCGCACCGGTCATCCTCTCGAACTCCCCTGCATGGGGGGTAAATATGGCATCATCCGCTTCCGGCAGCGGTGCCCGGATGGCATCCGCATCAAAGACCACTTTCCGGCAGGAGTGCGCGAGTGCCCTCACCACGTGGTGGCTCCGGCTGCCCAGCCCGTTCCCTATCACCACAACATCGGCCCGGTCAACCAGGGGCAGGATACGGTCAATATGCTCTGCACCGATCTTCTCTCCTTCAAGGCATTCGTAGATGAGTTCCGGAACGGGTTCAAATACCGGGGATGCAATCCGGACAATATCTGCCCCGGCCCTGAGTGCGCCCAGGCCGCAGAGATACGGTGCACCCTGGTAGGGACCTCCGCCAATGACAAGCACCTCACCGCCGCTTCCCTTGTGTGCATCGTGCCGCTTTTTCCGGAGATTCAGGAGTTCCCCGGGGCCTGTAAACACCTCGGCTTCAAGAGGGATCCCAATATCTGCAACAGACGATCCTGCTACCTTGGGACGGTGGAAAGCAAGGATATGGTCCGTCCTGATTCCCGGTGTAGGTATATCTGCAGAGAGTATGGTTGCTGCCGAACGGTTCGCAAGCTCCACGCAGGTTCGGATTGGCTCTTTGAGTGCCCCACGGAGACCGGTACCTAGCAGGGCATCAACGATCAGGTCGGCACGGGAGAACTCTTCCGCAAGAACCATGACATCCTCCCTGCAGAGGACAGGGACCACCCCGACCCTGCAATGATCAAGGAGCCCCAACTGCCCGGCACTTTCAGCAGTCTTTCCGGGCTTGGCGACCACGCACACTACCGGTTCGAGATCCTGGAGGTGCCGTGCTGCGACCATCCCATCGCAGCCGTTGTTTCCCTTTCCGCAGAGAATAAGCACCTGTGAAGGGGCATGGGATCGTATCGCGTCAGCAAGTGCCCGTCCTGCGCTCTCCATCATCTGGAGAGAAGAGAGTCCCAGCGCCCGGGCATTGGCATCCACGCTCCGCATCCGCTCACAGGTGATGATCCCGGTCTCGGCAAATGCTCCTATCCCGGCAGGCAGGTGTCCGGATGTCTGTTTCAACAGGCCTTTTCCTCTTTTGAGGTAAGGGCGTGGGGGCATATGAAATATGGTGCCTGACCCGGATGCAGGAGGGCAGTCTGGCTGAATCCTGCAAAAGACCTGCAGGATACCAACCTTTTTTTTGGTGAATCTGCGCATGGATACAATGATGGGGCTCGCAGATGACGTCCGGGCAGTTGCACAGGAACTCCTTGCACAGGAGTCCGTGACCATCATCTCCCATATCGATGCGGACGGGATATCCGGCGAGACGATCCTCTCCCAGGCACTGTCACGTGCAGGGGTGCGGGTCACATCGGTGTTTGTCCGCCAGCTGGAACCCATGACCATGCGGCAGGTCCCAAAGGACGATACATTCAAGCTGTTCTGTGATCTCGGGGCTGGGCAGCAGAACCTGATTGCAGGGCATGGTCTTTCCGAATGTGAGGTGGCAATCGTCGACCACCATGTGAGCCAGCCATGCGGTCCGGACTACCTGCAGGCAAACTGCCTGCCCTATGGCCATACCAGGCTGAGTGCGGCAGGGGTTGCATACCTGGTTGCAAAAGAGATCGATGCCAAGAATACCGACCTTGCCGCACTGGCAGTGGTGGGAAACGTCGGGGACATGATGGCCCGGGAGAATTGCGGGCTTACCGGGATCGCCCAGGAGATTGCCTATGAAGGGGCAGCACATGGCGTTCTGGAGATCAGGAAGCGTGACCTGAACTGCTACGGCATCTCCACAAGACCGCTCCATGTCTGCCTGTCCTACAATGACGATCCCTTCATTCCCGGGATCAGCAATAACGCGGGTGGGGCGCTCCGGTTCCTCCAGAAGCTCGGGATACCCCTCCAGGATGACCTGCACCGCTGGCGGGTCTGGGAGGAGATTCCCGATGAGGACCGGCGGGTCATCTCCAGCGCACTGGCCCAGCAGCTGCTCGCAAACGGCGGTAGTATTGCAAGACTTTTCTGTGAGTCATACCTCTTCCCTGGCGAGAGAGGACGGACACCGCTCAGGAACGCACAGGAGTATGCCACGCTCCTCAATGCCTGCGGGAGGTGGTCGAGGCCACGGACAGGGGGGCATATCTGCCGGGGTGATCGCGGTGCTGCCTACCGTGAGGCGGAACACATGCTCACCAACCACCGGGCTATCATCCGGGAACTGCTCCAGTTCATCCTGGATTCCGGGGTGACCGAGCTCTCCCACCTCCAGTATATCCACGTGGGGAACCGCTACCCTGACACCATCGTGGGAATCGGAGCCGGCATGGCGCTTTCAAAGCTCAACCGGGAGAAGCCTATCCTCATCATGGTGGAACAGCCGGAGGATCCTTCGCTGACAAAGGTATCCCTCAGGACCACCGAACAGATGCTCTCACGAGGGGTGGACCTGCAGGCGGCAGCGACAACGGCTTCGGAAAAATTCGGCGGGGCTGGTGGAGGTCATCGCATTGCCGCCGGGGCATTCATACCGCGTGAGTCAGAACAGGAGTTTGTACACCATGTCAACAATGTGCTTGCAGGACAGTGCACGAAGCAGGGTGCAGGTCATCGCTGATTTCCAGTTCGGGAAAGGGGCCGGCGAGGCCCTCTTCCCGGAGGGGTGTGAGGCGACACTCTCGAGGACCGGCAGGGTGAGGCAGGTCTCATTCTGCGGAAAACGGCTTGTCACGGTTCGTGCGAAGGACGGACGATTCACCCTCGGAATAGATGGCGCCTTACGATTGCTCCCTGCCCTCAGACCGCCGGCATACCGCGTGGTGGTTTTGGAGGATGTTGCTGGGTTCATCCGGCAGGGCAAAAACACGTTTGCGAAGCATGTAACCGCGGCAGACCCTGCAATCAGGTCCGGTGATGAAGTGATGGTGGTGGACGAAAAAGACCAGCTCCTTGCCACCGGCTCTGCAGTGCTGTCAGGAGGGGAGATGCTGCTCTTTAATTACGGTGTAGCAGTAAAAGTACGGCAGGGACGGTGAGGCGCATGATGCCCGGAAACATAAACCCGAAAAAGATGAAACAGATGATGAAACAGATCGGGATGCAGGTGGAGCCGATCGAGGATGTCCAGAAGCTCGTTATCTACACGGCAAAGGGCAATTACATCTTCGATAGCGCTGAAGTCAGCGCAATGACCATGCAGGGGATTACGACCTACCAGGTCGCCGGCCAGGTGCGGTTCGAAGCGGCTGCCCCTGCCATACCCGATGATGACGTGGACCTTGTTGCAGACCAGGCTGGGGTTTCAAAGGATGCAGCGAGGGAAGCCCTCATCACCTGCAAGGGAGACATTGCCGAGGCAATCCTGAAGGTCTCGAAATGATCAGGTCCGGGCAACGGATCCTTCTTGTCGGGCAGGAGAGGAAGTATTTTCTCAAAGCAGGGAATGGCACATTCTCCACCGACAAGGGGATGATAAGCCTGGATGAGGTCGTGGGTGCAGAGCCAGGAGAGAGGATTCGCTCGCACAACGGGTCTGAATTTACCGTTCTCATCCCGAAAGCACCTGATTTTTTTGAATATGCAAAAAGGAGCGGCGCCCCGATGCTTCCAAGAGATATCGGGCTTGTGATTGCCTGCACCGGGATGAACCGGAACGATTCCGTGCTTGATGCAGGGACCGGGACTGGTATTGCTGCGATCTATTTCGGTGGAATCGCACGGAACGTGACGACCTGCGAAGTGAGACCTGATTTTGCACGGATAGCAGAAGCGAACATCAGGGATGCCGGGCTTTCGAACGTGGAAGTCCTCGCCTGCGATGTCCTTGCGGTGCAGGGTTCATACGATATCGTCCATCTGGATATGACAATTGGCCCGGAGCACGTCCGCCATGCTCATTCCTTGCTCAATCCAGGAGGCTATCTTGCCTGTTATACCCCTTTTCTCGAATACCTGTTTGGCGTTATGGATGCGGCTGAACCGCTCTTTTCAGAACTGAGATCTTTCGAGTGCATCGAGCGGGAGATGAGCCGGACCAAACGGGGGACACGGCCCTCCACCCGAGTGGGTCATACCGGCTATCTTACAATTGCCCGGAAATAACTGGTTTGACACGTTCCATGGATTGAACCTGTTGGTTAAATGACTTAAATCTGCAGTTATTTTCTTAAAATATCTTCACAAATTCAAGATTAAAGTGCGAAACACTTTAAAGTTCACTAAGTAATTAATTATGAAAGTTCTGGGAACACTGGTATTGCGATCCAATGCATCACGTGTTACAGATAGAGGAGTTACGACATGAAAATGACAACATTCCTGGCGCTCTTGATCGGGCTGTTCCTTTTACCGGCCGGGACCGCTATGGCAGATACCGGTATCAATGCCACCACCGAGACCCAGGGAATATCGATAACAACATCCATCATTGCTGTGGGCAGCTTCAAGTCAAGCTCGTCTGTTGACTGGGACGGAGGCGGCTACCAGGCAGGATATACAGAAAAAACCATGTCAAACGGTGTCGGTCAGATCGCATACGAAAAGAGTCTTACCGTAGACACCAGTGCAGCGTTGAACGGGCAGTCCAATATCGAGGCAGTCAAGCTGCTGACCTTCACTGGCGAAGACGGCGCCCACGTGTACTCTGATGAGAGTATCATGGTCTCAGGTTCGGGCAGTCCTGGACTGACGGAAAATGCGGCGATCTGTGTATTTGCAGCACCCGCAAGCGAGTACATCCCTGCGTTCTGCAATCATGTCATGGCTGGCAGCACCGTCTCAGGCGGGTTTATCAACATGCAGACAGTATCCGACACCCGGTTCATCGTACCATCCGCAGATACCCCGGTTGCGCTCAACCACCACATCACTGTCTCGCCGATAACCATTCTGGACGAAGCCGGAATCATGCACACCTACCCGAGCATTGGTGACGCATCTGCCTTTATGGAAGGCCTGATCATGGAAGGCCGTGGCAACGACATAAGCTCCTATGGGACAATGGAGTTTGCAGAACGCACCTCAGTAAGCGGTGATATCTACAAGTTCGATAAGAACATGCACTACGAATCTGGCTTCAGAAGAGTCAGAGAAGCATAATTTCGGGGCAATGCATCCAGACCAGCAGAAAACAACCTCTTTTTTATTTCTTACTTCCACAGCCTGAAGAGAACAGGTTCCGGGATACCCAGTATTAAAATACGATTAGAAAAGTACAAAGGTAACAGGAAAGGTGACCAATATGATACAGACAAAAAAGAGCGTACTACTCCTTGTCCTCACATTGATTGGTGCTTCATTGCTGATCATGCCGGTTTATGGGAGGACGGTGCCAGCGTTTGACACAAGGGTGGAGTCAGGGAGCAGCGTGAGTATGAGTGTGGTAAATTTGATGACCACCACAAGTGCCGGGTTTGTCGTGTCAGAGAAAACCCCGGTGAAGGTCGATTACCGCATCCTTGTGACGGACCTCAATAGCCTGCCCTCCCAAGGGCAGGTTACCAGCTTCATGCAAGGTATCATCCAGGAGAGCAGGGGAAGTGGTTCGGGGCAATACGAAACCATTGAATTCAATGAGCGAACCTCTGCAAGCGGCCAGATATACCTCTTTCACAAGAATATGCACTACGAATCTGGCTTCATAAGAGTCAGAGAAGCATAATTCCGGGGATTTCCCCAAAGATTACCTTCATTTTTATTCCGATCAGAAGAATGGATAGTTCTGATTCCTGTTTTTTTAAATTTCCCATGTATTCCTTTCAACCTGTTCCGGTGTCTTTTCGATCCAGGAACAGGATACCAGTGTACTCTGCTATGAGTGGGGCTTCTATTGGGTCGTGTCATCTATTATAAAAAAACCATTCCTCTTCGCAACGAATCGATGGCTGCCCGCGAGAGTGTACTGGTTGAAAAAGACTGCATCTCCAGAAACCGATCCTCCAGGTCATATGCAACAGGGATTCCTGATGGGGATATGCTACTGGATGCTTCGGTATTTGTGCATGCCTGATAGAACGAATGCAATCAGAAATCCTCGTCCCGTTCTGAAATTATTGATTAATTAAGAATTACGACCAGCTACCGTTGAAGATTCACTCCTCACCCGGGTTTCATTGGATCTATGGCGAACCGCAAAAGTCCTGTTCCCTTTTCCGGAAAGATTCCCTTGATTGGCTGTCTTTTTACCCGATTGTCTCTTATAAAGTGAGTACTTACTATAACGGAGTCATTCTGGTGAAATGAGATACCAAGGAGAGAAGAGGAATGAGGTACAACAATCATGGATGATACTCTACTCTTTGGGGCACAGGGTCCAATGAATATTGGTGATGAATTCGTATATTTTCATGCGTGCTTTCTCTGGAACTGGTAAGGAAGCCGGGCTGGAAATGATATGAAGATTGTTTTATACAACCCGTGCAATAGAAGATCAGGCTGTGAAGGATACGAGGAAAATGATGAATACCCATGATCTTGACGGCTCATCCAACATAGGAAGGAGGCCGCGGTCCAACAACGGTCCTGCCGGACCCTATTTCCTCTCCTCGATTATGTAACCGATTGGTTAAGTAAAATTATTATAGTCATACCTCCTAATTTTGAGATGGTGCTGAGAGTATCAGCATAGAATGTAGGAGGAATATCATGAAGAAATTTGGAATTATGGTAATTGCTCTGGCAATGCTCGTCTTTATGACCGGTATTGTTATGGCAGACCCAGGGATTAACCAGACTACGGAGACCCAGGGCATCACAATGGAAACTCTTGTTGATGTAACTGGATCTATGAAAGCATCTGCAGATGTTACCTGGAAGATCTCCAGTGTTACACCGCTCACCTCTATCCCGGGTGTTGTTACGGCAGGTAATTACTACGTAAGCACCTACAGTGAGGACACAGAATCCGATGGCACAGCTGATATCCAATACTCCAAGGATCTCATCTTAGATTCCAAGGCAGCGAATGAGCAGCAGTCCAACATTGAAGCCACCAAGTTACTCACCTTCAATGGCTACAATGGTGCATCAATCACAACGACTGACAACATCTTCATGGATGGCACTGGAAACTACTCAAAGCTCAAGGATGTAGCAATCTGTTTCTTTGCTGGACAGGCACCTAACGAGTACATCCCTGCATTCTGTAACCGTGTCGAAGCAGGTAGCACCGTAGCAGGCGAATTCATCAACGTGGAGACCAGGACCGACGACAGGTTCATTGTAGACTCCGCAGACGCGGGTGTTGAACTCAACCACGTGGTCGATGTTTCACCAGTTACCATCGTGAACTCAGCTGGTGTCATGCAGACCTACCCAAGTGTTGGTTCCGCATCAGCATTCATGGAAGGCCTCATCATGGAGGGCCGTAACAACTCGTCCGGTCTCTATGAGACGATCGAGTTCACAGAGAGAACCTCGGTTGATGGCGACATCTACAACTTCATGAAGAACATGCACTACGAATCTGGTTACAAGAGAATCAGAGAAGCATAATCCTAGGGATTTCCCCAAGGATTACCTTTTTTTTAATTCCAAACAGCACAACGAATTCTTTTCATTGTAGTAACCGTCTCTTTTCAGGTATCCCCTCGATCGGAAACGAAATATACCCCCTCCTGTCGCACGGTTTCCTGGATGCAATGTTTTCATCCATGTGCAGATGAGGATCAGAGACTGGGAAAGGCGAAAGAACCGGGTCTCAATTGAGACGGGCCGTATTCTCAGATGAGCGAGGAGTTTGTCTCACCGGAGTGACTTTATAGTAATGAAAAGAAAATTTTAACGATGAAATGGCTCCCGCTTATAGCCATGATCTGCCTGATCGCTGGCATTTTTTTTACTGGCTATGGGATAACCTATGAAAGTCAGGGAGAGGCTCCCCGTGCTGATGAGGCCATACGTGAATCTCTTGCAAAATACGATAAATACACCGCCAGCGACCCGTCGAACGTCACCGCGTGGGTGAACAAGGGAATGCTGCACCAGCAGCTCGGGGAGTATACTGAGGCTGACAGGGCTTACGATAAAGCCCTCGACCTTGAACCCGGTAATGCAGTGGTATGGCTCAACAAGGGAGTGATCCGACATACCCAGGGGAATTTTTCTGAAGCGGTCCTGCTGTATGATACCGGCATCGGGATCGATGCAAACAACCCCCTGCTCTGGGCAAACCGTGGAAGGGCACTCGTCTCCCTGGGGAGATACAATGAAGCGCTCCAGTCGTACAACCAAGCCCTGGCACTCGATCCGTCCCTGGCTGCAACCGGAAAGGACAAAGGTGACCTTCTGAAAGCCTTCGGGTATTACGATGATGCACTCGCTGCCTATACCTTGGCATTCAATACCAGTCCGGATAATCTGGAGATTGCATTAGCAAAAGCGGATCTTGAGAAGGAGACAGGGCGATATCCCGAAGCATTTGTAAGCTATGAACGGATCCTGGCAGGGATTCCTGATAACAAGCCGGCATTATCGGGAAAGGCAGATGTGCTGGCCGGATTGGGGCGATATGAGGAGGCTATCAGTCTCTATGACAGGGTCATTGCATCATCACCTGACGATGCGGATCTCTGGGCTCACCGGGCTTATGCCCTGAATGCTCTTGGAAGATACCGTGAGGGGCTGGCATCTGCAGAAGAAGCACTTGCACGGGATCCACAGAATTATATCGCATGGAATAACAAGGGCTCGGCGCTCAATTCGCTCGGCCGTTATGCTGAGTCCCTTGACGCGTATAATAAAACGGTCGAGATAAATCCTGACATTCCGGTAGCCTGGACCAATAAAGGGTTTATCCTGGCATCCCTGGGGAGGTATGAAGAGGCGCTCGATGCATATAACACGTCTCTTGCATTGAACCCCGGACAGGCCGCTACCCTTGGGTACCAGGCATCGGTGCTGGTGCAGCTCTTCCGGTATGAAGAGGCAATCGTTGCCGCTGATAACGCACTCAAAATCGATCCATCCGGTTCTCAGGCTTACATTGCGAAAGGGGATGCAGCAATCGGCCTTACAAAGTATGATGATGCAGCGGCCGCGTACCGGGCAGCACTCACCCTCAACCCCTCTTCGGCTACAACATGGTTCAATCTTGGATACGCCCTGCACAACAAAAAGGACTACGAAGGTGCAGTACAGGCGTATAGGACCGCACTTGCATTGAAACCAAACTATGTTGAGGCATGGACCTACCAGGTTTCAGCCCTGAAAACCCTTGGTCGTGGAAATGAAGCAGTACGGTATTATGACAAGGCAATCAGTGAGAATCCCAATAATACTGTCGCATTGATGAACAAGGGGTATGCGCTCCACCAGATGAGGGAATACGAAGAGGCAATCAGGTTCTTCGATAAAGTGATAGCCATCGAGCCGAACAATACGGCAGCCCTGCTGAACAAGGGATATGAGCAGATTGAGATCGGAGACTATCTCGGCTCTGTCAGAACATTCGACAGAGTACTTGCATTGGAGCCCAACAATACCGAAGCATACACCAACAAGGGGATTGCCCTTTACAACATAGGCCGTTATGACGAAGCGCTTCTTGCTATTGAAAAAGTAACCACGCTCAATCCCGGGCTCTCATCCGCATGGACCACAAAGGGATTCTTATTGATCAAGACCGGTAATGTTGAACAATCCATCGCTGCGTTTGATCGGGCCCTGGAGCTCAATCCCGGAGATATCGAGGCGCAGCAGGGAAAGATCAAGGCCACCAGGATAAAATGGCCTTCATACCGAGGCTTCTGATTTTTTCCCCAATTACCACCTTTTTCAATGAAACGCACATGAGACTCCTTCGTCACATCCCCCCCAAATGAAAATCGCGAATGCGATTTAATATGAAAATGCCTCCGGCATTTTCATTTTGTATGCTTGTGGCCGTGCTGCATCGTGACTGTTTTCATGCCAACCGCCTATGACCGTCTCGGTCGTTGATAAAGCATGAAAATGGCGGAGCCATTTTCATTGGAAAATGGTGATCTGTCTGGAAGGGAGATACCAGTTCCGCTCGTCAGTATCTTGGCCTCATCGCTCTTTTGTGTGGAAAGACTTAAACCGAGGTTGTTCTCCGGGATACCAATTCAGTCACGAAAACCGCCGTCAGGGCGTTCATTAGGTGTGGCGGTGTGCATCGCATGTGGCGGTGAACAGCCCTCATATAATGTATCTGGTTCATCAATCATACCCACACCAGATGGCGATGAGCCGTATCTTTGTCGATAACCATACCCTACTCTGACCTGCACTTTTTCTGGAAAAAAGACTGAGCCGAGATCTCCTTTCCCGCACATGAACCTGATGGGATTCCGGCTACGCTGTTTCATGGGGGGGGCAAACGAGAAACCATCAAAATCATGCCCGGGAGTAGATGACCAGAGTATAAAAATCTCTGTAGGGTGATTGTTCTCTATCTGATAGTCTCCTTGCGATGTTCCTGACAGGGGGCAAATAAGCCCCATTTTTGGGAAACCCTGTCTGCAATCAGGTTTCAGCTTCCACAGGCAGGAAGCTGCACCGGAAAAGTAAAAAAAATCGGTTTCTCTCTTCCTCAGTTGGAAGAGGAATATCCCGTGTTCATTGCGATCGTTATAAGCCCGTCCACAGTGACCTTTTCTGCAGACTCCACCTTGGTGGTCAGGTTTGCCGCATCGCCGGATCCTTCCATGATGTCTGATTCAGTGTACACGGTCGCCATTCCCTTGGCAGTCGCGTTGCCGGTCTGGCCGCTACCCTCAACCTCAACTATATAGCCAAGGCTGATACCCTCATCCGAAACATCAGAAACGATATTGGCCGTGCTCACCGAGCTAACAGAGCCTTCCTCAAGGACCACTACGCTTCCTGATTTGACAGAGACGGAGGATCCCGACAAGACATCAGAGGTGCCGGTTGGCAACAGGCAACAGCTTTCTGTTGTAGAAGAGGCCGACACGTCTTCTTTAATCATTACTGATTCGGCAGAGTACATCATGCCGCCGCCATTACCGTCACCAGTATTGGTATAATCAATATCCCGCACAACCAGGAGGTTGTTGCCCTGTCCTGATGTGTCAAGATCGAGGAATTTCCCGTACGTGATGTTTCCGCTTATTGCCATGGTCTGCTCATGATACCCTAACATCGCCTGGCCCTCCCCGCCATCCAGCGGGGGGTTATCGATGAGGTTCCCGTTTCCCTGGGTGAATGTCAGGCTGGTACCGGAATAAAGACTCCCCACAGCGGTTGCATTGATGTGGATTTCCAGGTTCGAGGTCTCATCGCTCGGCACAATTGCGCATCCTGCGCTCCCTGCTGAACAGCACATCATAAGCCCCATGATGAGAACAGCAAGTACAATAGTGAATGATTTCGCCTTCATTATGCCAC
>CAZRAQ010000009.1:0-36762 GCA_964598015.1 uncultured Methanoregula sp.
GCAATCGGGGCCAAGATCAACGAACTCAAGGGGAGAGACCCCGGTGCGTTCGCTGCTGACCCGATGGTCATCGAGGTCAAGGAAGCTGCCGGCGGAGTTGAGACCGCAGCAGCAGGGGTGAACCCCCAGTTCCTTGAGATCGAGAAGCGTCTGGACAAGATAGAGAAAAATATCGAGTTTGCAGATGCCGAGATCGCCCAGCGCGTCGGAAGAAAAATCGGTCGGGACATTGGTATCCTCTACGGACTGGTTGCGGGGCTCACGGTGTTTGTCCTGCTCCTGGTACTGCTCCCGAAACTCAACGTCTTACTATAATGGAGGTGTGAAAAAATATGTTCAGATTCGAAAAAGAGCAGAAAGTCTGGGACTTCAACGGCACCAAACTGGGAGGTCAGCCCGGTGAATACCCGACTGTACTCGGTGCGTCAATCTTCTACAACAAGCACGAAGTGGTGCTCGATGACCATAAGGGAGTCATCAACAAGCCAGTGGCTGAGGCACTCTGGAACCGCTGTCAGGAACTCTCCGACATGACTGGAATCCCGCACTTCATCCAGATTATTGGTGAATACGGCGAGGCATTCGAGAGCTACTTCCAGTGGTTTGACAGCATCGACAACAAGACGGCATTCCTTATGGACTCGTCCGTCCCGGCTGCCCTCGCACATGCCTGCAAGTACGTGACCGAGGTCGGGCTGGCCGACCGTGCCATCTACAACTCGATCAACGGGTCGATTCCACCCGAGAACGTCGAGGCGATCAAGAACAGTGACGTGAATGCCGCCATTGTCCTCGCATTCAACCCTGCCGACCCCTCCGTGATCGGAAGGGAGAAGACGCTTGTCGAGGGTGGAGTGGCCGGTCAGACCAAGGGTATGATACAGATTGCCGAGGAAGCAGGTATTACCCGCCCCATCCTCGACACCGCAGCTACTCCCCTCGGGATCGGATCAGGCGGAGCATACCGTGAGATTCTTGCGTGCAAGGCGATCCATGGCTATCCCACCGGTGGTGCCTACCACAACATGACTGTATCCTGGACCTGGCTCAAGCGCTGGAAAGGGTCAAAGAAGAACCCCTCGAAACTGGCAGAGTCGCTGAAGGGCAAGGATGCATACACAACCCAGCTCTTCCACCACTACCAGGGAGGCATGGACGGCGTCATACAGGCGGCCTGGTCTGCACCCGATATCGGCAGCAACATGATTGCAAGCACGCTCGGTGCCGACCTGATCATGTACGGCCCTATCGAGAACGTGGAGGCCATGATCACGGCGCAGGCATATACCGATATCACCGTGCTCGAGGCAACCCGGCAGCTCGGCATCGAATGCAAGGCCGAGAGCCACCCGATATTCAAACTCATTTAATCCTTTTTTTCCCTGATTCATGAGAACGGGATAGCAGAGCAGCAGTAGTTCCACCGTATGATCCGATGTATGTTCCAATCCTCTCGTATCCTCCCGCAGTCCAGCCATTGAATCCGGCAGACTTCCGCACTTTTACTCAGGCACTTTTGCTCACGCCAGAGCCCGCATGCTTTTCCCCGCTTTCTTCCTCCTGGTGTTTCAAAAGTCCCACCAGTCATTCCCACATCAGAGAGCGAAGAGCCAAAAAGGAGGAGCGAAATTCACGTGCTATCCGGCCGGAACAAAAAGAGCAAGGGGAGAGAACCAAAAAACGGGAAGAGAGGCAGGGATATTGTTGGAGCAGAAAGCCGGATTTCAGCGTGGATCCGCTTTCCGCCTCATAGGTTGGACGTTCGAGCCCTGCATCTCACCCATGGCAAAATCATACCTGGCCTTGATTGTAGGGGGAAGTTCATCCTCGGCGATTTTTTCAAACCCGAACTGCCCATAGAATTTCACAAGACTGAGCGTGGAGTGCATATACAGCTCCTCTCTCCCACACGCTGTCACCAGCGGATCCATGACGTCCCGGGCATACCCCCTTCCCCTGAAGTCATCGAGCGTGAAGACCCCGTCCACTTCAAGGCCGTCGGGATGACGCCTGCATCGGGCGACTGCGACCAGCATTCCTTCGACAAAGACCCCAAAGATCCGGTCTGTGGAAGAGTCAGCAGCCTGCTGGTGATACCGCAGCCAAACCTTCTCGGCAAGCGGGAATTCCTCCTTCAGAAGCTCCCTGGTTACCACGTCCAGCAGGATGTCAGGGTACAGAAGGTAGACCGGCATTTTTGCTTTTTTTACCACCTCCTCTGCTGTACTCCCGATTGGAAGACTTTTTATGAAATCCGAAGCCCCGAATCGTGGTAATACGATAAGCGTTGCGTTTTCCTGAAGCGCCATATCGCAGATCATCTCTGCCGGTTTTCCGAACCGGAGGAGCAGCTGCACCTGTGTACTATCTTTATTGTAGATCCTGCCGAGGTCCTGGAGTTTTCCATAGGCATCATGGATTGTCTCCTCGAGTTCTCTCCTGTTTTGTGCATTTGGAATGACATGAAGGAGAACAAGGTCTGCGATATCCTCATGTTCTGTGAGATACGAAAGGCCCTGCTCAGAGGGTTTTGAGAAGTCAACCGGGTATAATACCCGGGAAAACAGGCTTTTTTTGCTTTCTTCAGCTGATGGCATCTTGTTGCGGGACAGGAGCGAACCATGATGATGGGTGATCAGGACATGGGTCGTGGCATGGCGGAGGACACGGGAGGAGACGGAGCCAAGGAGCAGCCCTTCAACAAATCCTTTTCCACGGGCACCAAGCATGATGAGATCTACCCCCTCCTTCCGGGCACAGGTGAGGATCAATCCCTGAATATCTCTTCCATCTGCAGGGATGATGCGTGTTCGGACAGAGATCTCCCTGGATTCGATCCGCTCCTTCTCCTCATGCAGGCTGCGTTCTGCGGACTCCTGCAAAGATGCAAACTCGAGGCCTCCCACGAAAGGGCGTGATGCCGAGTGGGTACCCTCTAGTACATGGAGAAGAATAACCTCCTTTTGACCCGGAAGGTCTGATACCATGTCGGCTGTCATGCGGGCATAATCGGAAAAATCGGTGGGGAGAAGTATCAGTTGAGACATCGGGGCCCTCGTCTATTCCAAGTTTCTTGTAGGATAGGTTGATCTGATTCTATTAATAAATCACCGGGGCAACAGAGAAAGAATCAGACAAGGGAGAGGGAAATCTCCACGGAAACATTGAAGTCTGATTCTACAAGCATTAGAATGAGGGCAGAATGATGCACGGTACCGGACGAGACCCTGTAAAAGAAGCGATACGACGTCGTGAAGAGAGAGAGGAGCAGAACATCGCAATCCTGATCAGGCAACTTTCGGATCAAAATCCCACCCTACGCTCCCGGTCGGCTGAATCGCTCGGTAACATGGGGGATCCAAGAGCGGTCGAACCCCTTATTCTCCTCCTCGATGACCCTGTCCCCGATGTGGTATGGGTTGCGCTCCGGGCTCTCGGAAGCTTGAAGGATCCTCGTGCGTTTGAACCGCTGGTCAGGTGCATCGACAGCCCGGACCGATGGACACGCCAGGGAGCGGCATGGGCACTGGGGGAGATCGCAGATCCCCGTGCAGGGCCGGTGATCGTCCCACTCCTGACCGATCAGAAGAAAGCGGTAAGAAAGGCTGCTGCCGAAGCTCTTGGAAAGATTGGTGAACTGCGTTATAAGGAACATCTGGAGAGCCTGCTTGATGACGAAGAACTTGAGGTGCGCCACACTGCCAGGGATGCAATAAAGAAGCTGAAGTAAACAATTTTTCCCTTTATGAGGAGAGATCCAGTGGTGTCATCGGATCCAGGGTAAGGCAGCCTTCCTGCTACCAGCGTCGTTGGCAGCCAGAATGGATGAATACTACCACCTCGCTGTTTTGTGGGAGGAGACGAAAATCGAGGTTGTTCCCGGGGATACCAGTTCAGTCACGAAAACCGCAGCCGAGGGCTTTCCTGGTGGGCGGCGGGATGTATCCGCATGAAGCGGGGTGGGGGTGGTCTGACCCCCATAAAAGGGTACCGGTCATCAATCGTACCCACATCAGACAGCGAGTAGCCTGAAAAATGAATAGAAATCTTCTCAAATCTCAAGTGGTTCGAAGCCCTGTTTGAATACCTTTCCGAACTGGACCTTGAGTTTTGGGTCAAGGGCACAGACAGGACAGGTGTAATCCTCCGGAAGATCATCAAACGCGGTCCCCGCTTTGATCCCACGGTGCGGCTCTCCCCTCTTTGGGTCGTACACATATCCGCATACCGAACAGACATACCTGGTCGGAACCCACTCTTCGAATCCCCATTTCCCTATCTTTCCCTTCCCCTGCATACCACAGATCGGACAGATGTAGGATTCGGGGAGATCGTCAAACCTGGTGCCTGCAGGGATCCCATTGTGGGGTTCACCCCTGAGTGGTGAATAGATGTATCCGCAGACCCTGCATTTGTAGCGCTCAACTCGTGGCATTTTCTTCGTTCTCCTCTACTCTAAAAAACTCATCTCAAGATGATAAATGTATTTTTGATGGAATCTGACGGAATAGATCTCCCGATCTGCATCCATACGCTTCATTAAGAATAGCAATGATGCAATGTCAATACTCCCTCTGAAAATCTATATGCTTTCCTGAATGGTATGTTATGGCAATGGAGAGGACTGGCTTTTTCAGGGAGGAGGTCGAGCGCCTTTCGCGCGAAGATCTCAATTCCCTCATTGATGATCGGGTACGGTATACCATCGAGTACGCTGCAACACATTCACCCTTCTACCGCACCTGGTTCCGGCACCACCACATTGACCCGGGATCGGTGAGAACGCACGAGGATCTCGTCAATCTGCCTGTCATATCAGGAAAAACAATCCGGGAGAACCAGCCCCCGGTCACAAAAGAATTCATGTTCCGGAGTGTGGATTGGAAGGAGGTGTTCACGATCCATGAGACATCCGGAACATCCGGGACGCCGAAGAGTTTTTTTCTTACCTGGGACGACTGGCTCCGGTACGCCGAGAAATATGCCAGGAGCTTTGTCTCCCAGGGTTTTTCTGAGGGCGACAGGATTGTTATCTGCGCATCGTATGGGATGAATGTGGGGGCAAACACGATGACCCTTGCGGCACGTGATATCCATGCAACGATCATCCCGATAGGGAAATGCAATTTTCCAGGCCGTATCATCACCAGTTACCACCCTACCGGGATCGTCGGCAGCGTCTTCAAACTGCTCCGTCTTGCAGCGAGCATGAAGGCTGAAGGGATCAGGCCGGAAGATACATCGGTCAGAGGGCTGATTGTCGGGGGAGAAAGTTTTGCCGATGAATCGAGGGCATACCTTTCGGAGGTCTGGGAACGCGATGTCTTCAACACGTATGGCAGTACCGAAGGGACGATGTGCGGGGAATGCACGGTCCGACAGGGCCTTCACGTACCCGAGGATCTGGTGCACCTCGATGTGTACGACCCGTCGCTTCAGAGTTTTGTCAACGATGGTGAATGCGGAAGGGCAGTGCTCACCACGCTCATTCCCGTGGGGGGCCGGGCAGGAACGCTCCTGATCAATTATGACACCGAGGATACCACCGTCGTAACTACGCGGGACCCCTGCCCCTGTGGAAGAACGCACATGAAAATCATGAATCCCCAGCGTGAGGCAGAGACCTCGTGGATACTCGGCACACCGGTGAACAGGGTTGATATCGAGCGGGGGGTCTTCCAGAGAGAGAACATGGACTACCTGACAGGAGAATACGAGGCATGTATCTATGAGGGGGAAGAGACGGCCGAAACAGTTCTCAAGGTGAGCATGGAGATCCAACGGGATATGACTGCCGCCGAGAGAGAACTCGTGATGGAAAACTTCAGGAAATCATTTTACCGGTACAAGGCTGCCCTCCTGCAGCTCTCTGGGGAGACATTTTCTCTGGAATTCTCTTTCCCTGGAGCCGGCGGGCTTGAGCTGTCGAAAATAAAGGGGAGACCGAAGCGGCTGGTGGACCGGAGAAGGTAGGCCGTTTTTCCAATGAAACACACATGAGACTCCTGTGCGTTTCATCCTCACCTCTCCTTTTCCTCAAGGAAACAACTGGTTTTACCGAGAGTACGGAGTGAAAGTTTTTATTCCCACCTGCTGATAGTACTATGCTTCCGGATATGCCCCCCTGGTTTCTTCGTTTTGCCGGACACCCCCAGAATCTGGCATCAACCCCCCTATCTATCAGGAGGGGTCATACCCGGAGCATCCCCTTAAGGATAGCAGACCTTTTATTATCCCGTCAACATTGTTCCTGACATTGTCCTTGTTGTGAAACCTGCCCTGAAAAGGAACTATGCCACGATCACCGATCGCTTTATTCCGAAATGAGGAGAATAGTGATGAGCTATGGCAGATGTCATTGGGGCAGTGGTGTATTCGTTCTCAGCCCTTTTTGTCATCCTCGATCCCCTCCTCTCGGTCCCCATATTTACCTCGATGACCCAGGGTCAGAGTTCCGCTGAGATGAACCGCCAGGCACTGATTGCCGTGGCGGTTGCTGGTTTTTTGATGTACCTGTTCCTGTTCTTCAACTTTTTTATTTTCGACATCCTTGGCATCACCCTCTCAAGTTTCCAGGTCGCAGGAGGTATCCTTCTCTTCCTCTTAGGGCTTCAGATGGCGCTCGGCATCGACATTGGCCGGACAAAGGAACATACCCCCACTGCAGCAGGAGTAATTATCGGGACCCCGCTCCTGTGCGGTCCCGGGGCGATTACATCGGTACTCCTTCTCTCCGAAGCAAATGGTATGTTTATTACCGCAGCAGCGATAGCACTCGTTCTTGCCGCCACCTGGATTGTGCTCAGGTTCTCGTTCCAGATACAGAAGATCCTTGGTCACTCTGTGACCGAAATCCTTGCCAAGATCCTTGGGATGCTTGTCGCGGCGATCGCGATAAGCATCATTGCGGATGGTATAATCGGCCTCCTCCAGCACTACGGGACGCTCTACGCGTTCACGCTCTGAGGTCGCTGATCAAGGATTCTCTTTTTATTGCGCCCACCGGGCAGAATACCCGCAAAGGGTAAGAATCCTTCACTCCTCAAAAAAGAGGCGCTCAATGCTCCCGTTGATCGATCGACTACAGCACATTCCCGATATCGGCCCGTGTGGCACCCCAGACCTCAACCATATGGTGGGGATGATACCGGGTCTTTGCTTCCCGGAGGCCGGGAACCCCCATATCACTCTCACGATTGATGAAGCGGAACTTGTCCCTTGTATACAACGCCGTTTCCGCATTGATTGCCTTGTAAATCCCCTCGCAGTCAGGGAGCCCCTTTTCAAAATGGACCACAAGGGTATCATCGTTCAGCGGCTCAAAGAGAGCGATTGCACCGATTTTATCCATGACACGGATGAGGAGTCCCGAGAGCCCGAGCTCCTCTATATGGGACAGGGCACAGGTCAGTGCTTCCGTTTCGTGTGCCAGAAATGGTTCATCGTCACAGTTTTTCCACTCACACCATTTGATGAGAAATGCATTCACTTCATCACGGTTATCGAGATTGATTGCTTCCACGGCGGGTTTGCAGTTCTTCCTGAACCTGTTGAGGTGATGCCGGATCGAGACATAGTCCTTCCCCGGAAGGCTGGCAAGATCATCTGATCGGTACACATACTCGAAATAATTCCGGTCCGGGGTGAGGGGGAGGTCAGGGTACTCTGAGAGGATCCAGGCCCTATCCGCTGCATCCACAATCCAGAGAGGTATTACATCGCCTTCCCTGGCACAGAGATCGAGCAGATCAGCGAGAAGACCCGGGTCCCTTGGGCCAATTGGTGTGCGGAAGGAGGTCTTTCCCTCAATGGTGCTTGAGATAAGGATATTTTCCCTCAGATATGCATACCGGTAATGGGCATACGGATTCCAGCAGATCATGTTGGAAAAGGTGTTGTCAGAATGCACCTGGGGAAATTTCCGGTAATGGGAGAGAAAGAGGTTTCTCTCTTCCATTGTTACGGGGGAGAAATCACTTCCCGACAGCATACCGGTTACAACCTCCCGCGATACCTCATCGGGATATGATCCTTCATTCGCGTAAAGCCGGTCGAGGCATAGAAATCCTCGGTCCCCGGCTCTGCAATCAGGCCAATCCAGGTTATCTTCCTTTCGTAGCAGAACGCCAGAAGCGTACGGATGATCTTCCGTCCTACCCCTTTCCGCCTGAATTCAGGAACTACCACCAGGTCCTGGATATATCCATCAGAGACCCCATCAGAGATTACCCGGCCCATCCCTACCGATCGCCCAGTCAGACTGTCAACCGCAACCGCGAAAGCAAAACTTGACCTGACCAGGTCAGGCAGGTGAGCAGGGTCATGGTCCTGAAGCCACCACCCCCCTGCTTTGTAGAGATTCATCAGGGCAGTACTCTCCCACTCTTTTACGATATGCACGGAAATTTCAGATTCCATCCTTCAAAGGCCCCGGTCAGTTGAAAAAACATATTTTAGTCTCCACGTATTTACGGATAGGTTTTCTTCCTCCCTCGTTTATCGCCCGAGCCATCTGCCGGGGGAAGGATCGAGGGATATCTCGCTGATGCAAAGGAGACACGGGAATTTAGGTGCGCTGCCTGATGACCTCTATCGTGGAGCAGGCAATACTCCCCAGCTCTTCAACACCGAACCGCTCAGAATTGAGTACGATGTGGTAAGGGGAGAGATCCCCGATATCTATCCCGTAGTAGGTTTTATAGCGTATCGCTTCACAAGCCTCCCTTTCACGGGTCACCTGCATTGCAGCCTCGGGATCTCCTATCGCATCGCGATTCTGGATCCGGTTCACTCTGCATGCAAGGGTCGCATAAAGCCAGATTTTCACGTCTGCTTCAGAGACAAACCATCCTGAAAGCCGCCCTTCTACGATGATGTTGTCATGAGCCAGGGCAATCTCTTTCTGTCGCTCATCGATAAGCCGGTCAAACGATGGATCTGACGCTGCCAGTCTTCCGAATTCCGCCAGTTCCATCCCGTGCTCCTGTGCCATCTGCCTGAACACTTCCCCGGCAGAGATCAGGTCGCAACCGAGGATGCTGGCGAGGTGTCGTGCCAGTGAGGTGGTCCCGCTTCCGGGGATACCACTCACTGTGACACGCATCAGATGCCTCCGATATTGAGGGACTTCCTGACCACCTGGCTGATCGTAAGGGAACAGATCATGTACCAGAGAATCCAGGCCGGAACCGGGCCGAGTACAAAATCAGAGAGGAGGTGAGGGCCAAAGAAGGGCATGGTGATCCCGATATCTCCCGTGAAATTATTCAGACGGTAAAGAAGCCAGAAGAAGATGGGCACTGATAAAATGAGGATATATGCCATAGGTTTGAACTGCTGCTGGGACATCTCAAGCTGATCTTTCATCATTTTGTCCCGTTTGGCATCAAGTTTTTTTACCCTCTTTTCGTCCCCCGAGAGCTGCGCTTCACGGTATTCCTTCTGGAAGAGTTTCATCCGTTCCTGGGTTTCCTGCATCTTGTCGTAATCGATGGTGTACTTCTGGATGATCGAGGAGTAGATTGCAGTCAGGGTGGACAGTAGAACGATGAATATGTAAAACGGGATGATATCTGCCAGAGGGCCGAAAATACCATCAATAGCACCACCAACTGATTCCCGAATTACGGCGATACTGTAGGAGAATATCAAGAGCATCGCCACAATGATGGCGATGATTCCCCCATAACTCCTCTTTGCCATCTCCCGATCACCTGAGAACCGCTGCCATATCCTCCACTGCCTTTTCAAGGAGGAGGTCGGCATTTGTCACATATCTGATAGTACACCCGGTCATCATCGAATAGGCTGCAGCAATAGATCGGTTGAACTGCTGGTGCTCGCCGATACTGTAGGATCCCTCGAGATCGCGGGTCCGGGTATCATCGGTGAGCCTCCGCAGCAGTATCTGGTCCTCGTTGGTTTCTACAAGCACGATGGTATCGGGCATCAGTTCGCGAAGCACCCATTCGGGGAGCCCTGCCAGGTATCCCTTCGGAGTCTTTACCGAGGCATGAGTATCTATGAGGACATTGCCGGTCTCTTTGGCCATCTCCTGTGCGGCAAGTTTCTGCAGCCGCTTCTGGACGTCCTTTTCGAGCCGTCGCATCGCATCACGATCTTTCACGATGCCTTCTTTTTGCGCAACTTCGAACATGTACGTCCCGAAATTGAGGGTTTTATAGCTGATACCCTCTCTTTCCAGGAGCTGTAACGCACCAGTCACCACCGTGGTCTTCCCAACGCCGGGAACACCCGTAACGATAACACTCCTTCCTCTCATACTCACTCCTTCCCAAAGAATGTCCGCATGAACGGGTACATCTCCATGATCTGCTGGCTTGCTATCTCCTCATAGAGCCGGTAGGTGATACTGACCGTCAGGAGGAGCCCCGTGCCGCTGACTGACCCGATCACACCCAGGAGATTCGCAACAACCGAGAGAACCCCGATAAATACACCGCCAATCACCGTGACCCGGGGGATGTACCGGTCGAGATACTTCTCAAGAACCTGAGGGTTCCTCCGGTATCCGGGAATTGACATGCCAGAGAGCTGGATCTGTCGTGCCACATCCTTTGAATCGAGACCGGCCGTCTTGATCCAGAAGAGAGCGAACACAGCCCCTCCCACCACCATGAAGGTGATATCGATCCCCAATCGGATCATGATCTGCCAGGGCGCATTGGTGATATTATACGACGCGACCCACCACATCCAGTCGCTCGGGCTGTTTACCGGTGCAAGGTAATACATGAGCCCGCTGACTGCCTGTCCCCCCTGGAACGTGCCAAATATGGTAATCCCGATATTGTAGAGGAAAAGCCCTATCATCTGGATGTTGGCCTGCAGCACCCTCACGAGGATCATGGGCAGCACACTGGCATAGATCAGTTTTACCGGGAATCGTGCCCTCGCGCCCCTCACCTGAGCGTGCGCGAGGGGGATCTCGATTCTCGTTGATTCTACGTACGTGACAACCAGGAAGATGACTATGGTGGTGATGAATGCCAGCAGTTCCGGACCCATATACTGGATGAAATCGGCTCCATCCAGCAGCACTTGTACTATTCTTGGGAAGAATCCCACTGCATACTGGTCAGTCACCGGTATCCAGCTGATCAGCCCGTTGATGATAGCCTGCGATATGCCGGCAATGATGAACAGACCTACTCCGGATCCGATACCCCATTTGGTGACCACTTCATCCATGAACATGATCAGCACCCCTCCTATGCAGATCTGGATGAAGATGATCACCGAGACGGCAAAGAGGCTCCCGCCAAAGAACGCGTCAGCGATGGTAGGATCAGGGAGCAGGAAGCCTCCGATGAGGTTCGGAAGAGCCTCGATGATGATCATCACAAAGATCAGGAGCTTCTGGAGGCCCATGTAGATGACCTGCCCCCGCACCTCGGTGGTGTCGATACGCAGGATATCCGCACCCTTCAGGAGCTGGAGGACGATGGATGCCGTGACGATGGGGCCAATACCAAGCTGGACCAGGGATCCACTCGCACCCGCGAGCAGGGCCCGGTAGAACTGGAAGAGATCCTGTGAATTCGGATCAAGCCCCCAGAGCGGGATATTGGTCATGACAAAATACAGGATGAGAATGCCGGCGGTCCATAACAGCTTGTTCTTGAAATGGACATGGCCTTCAGGGCTCTTCACTGCGGGCATGGCAGCCAGCAGCGGTTCCATTCGGTCCAACAGTGTACCCATTCTTACACCCTAAAAAATTGGTCAGATGACCAGGGCCTGACCACCCATTGCTTCGATCTTGCTCTTTGCCTGCGCTGAGAATGCTCTCGCAGTTATGTTCATTTTCAAAGTGACTTTTCCGCTCCCAAGTATCTTATCGATACCGATCTGATCCGCGTTGATGGTGATGACATCCCCTTCACGGAGGGCTTTGCCTCCCGCAAGCAGGGATGCCGCCATCTGGTCGATCTCACCGATTGAGAGGGCACGCATCACCTTTCCGGTCTGGTTATGGAACCCATTTTTCCCGTTATGGATTTCGCCATACAGGAGGAAATGGGAGAACCGGTGATCACGGTGACCAGCCCGGCCCCTTCCACCCCGGTTCCCGGCTCCGCGCCGGTTCTTGTGGGTACCTCCACCGCATGTACGTGATCCGCGGTATTTCGAACGCTTGTTTACCGGCATCTCAATCACCTCATCCTGTGAAGGAGCGAATTAATCTCCTTCCCATAGTAACCGAGCGCCCCACCCTGCTGGGCAGTACGCTTGATCGTCCTGTATCCTTTCCGGGGAGGATGAAGACGAAGCACGGGTTTTAATCCCGGCATGTCTATAAGACGTGTCTCCCCTGACGCAAGAGCTGCCGCGAATTCCGCTATGCCGGGATACAGCGAGTTTCCCTTCACGTACTCATCCGTGAGATGGGAATCGCCGACCACCCGCCCGCGTGTGCGAAGGATCGTCTCGATGGTGACCGCATCAATCTCCCCATAGGCAACAAAGTCCTTTACTTTCCGGATCATGCCGAGATACTCGGGAGTGTCCGGGACGAGGACACAGTGGTTGATATGGTGAAGCCGGAGCATCTTGAGCGTATCCTTGATCTCCCGGCGGGTTTTCACAACTCCACGCACCTGGACAATTGCGTACATTACTCCGACCCCCCGCGCCTGATCATATTGGTTGCCCGGAGCGCGTTGAACGTCGCTTTGGCAAAGTTGATCGTGGTCCTGGTCTGCCCTTTCGAGAACGTCCAGGCGTCTTTGATACCGGCCAGCTCGAGCACTTTCCTGCTGATCTCACCGGTGACCAGGCCTATTCCCTGGGGTGCAGGCTTGAGCGTCACCCGGACGCTCCCTGCTGCCCCCTCCACCTTCATCGGGATGGAGTGGGTGGCATCGCAACCGCATTCCCAGGACCCGCAACCACGCCGGACCTTGATCACGTTCATCTTTGCATCCACAATGGCCTTTTTGATAGCATCGCCGACCTGGGAGTCCTTGCCCTGGCCGAACCCGATATAGCCGTTCCGGTTCCCTACGACGACCACTGCTCTGAACTTGACCCGTCGCCCTGAATCGGTCATCCGCTGGACCATCTGAATATCGAGCACTTCATCTTCCAGATCAGGGAGAAATGCATCCACGATCTCGGGTTCCTTGATGGGACGTCCGCTCTCAAGCACCTGGTCGATGCTTGTGATATCTCCGGATATTACCTGCCTTCCAAGACCGGTAAGCGGCACCCATTCTGTCTTCTCGTAAGGCATCTCACCTCAACTCCTTCATGATGGCGTCGATTGTCCCTTCTACGTTCTGCACCAGTTCCCCTGCACGATCAGGTGCAAATGCGGCGATGTGCGCACCCTTTGCACGATCATCATCCGGCAACACCTGTTCACCATGCGGCACATCAAGACCTGCAGCAACCGCTCCCTTGAGCGCTGCAAAGACCCGGTTCCCCGGGGTTGCACGGTGCAGTCCTATGTCGAGGACTGCCCGTTCCTGGTCCATATTCATCGCTTTGACCGCAAAAAGCATCCCTGTCAGGTACGCTGCAGGGGTGGCAGATGTCGATCCTGTATATCCATACTTTTTCAGCTCGCCCGAGCTGGCGGTAACAAGCGTGCGGTCGCCGTCCATCTCCGCGGTGACCAGCTGGATGAGAATCTGCCGGTTGGTCTTCCGCACTACCATCCTGGGACGGTCGGACACGACAAGTTTTGCCCGTTTGTAATAGTCGGTCTTCCCTTCCTTTCGTCTCCTGAAAGGAACGAAGTAACGAGGTCCTGTCGCCATGTTACTTCATCCTCCCCGAGATGACCCCGATCTGAGCCTTCAGGTGGGCGACGTTCCTGAACTGGCCACCGGCAGCCTTCCGGTAGAGCGTCCGGTACAGGTGGGGTTCAATCTCGCCACTCTCACGGAGGTCGACGAGTGTCTTCCTGATCGCCCTAATTTTCTGGATCCACTGTCTCTTTGAAGGATTTCTTGATCCGGCTGCACCCTTGCGGCGCCCGGGTCCCTTGCAGTGGCCATACGAACGTTTCGCCATCAGTGCACGGGCTCTCCCACGGCTGTTGCCCTGGATCTGCCGTGACCTGATCGCGCCCTCTCCGACAAGCCCCCTGATATCCTCGCGCGATATAGCGTTTTGGATGTCGCTGATACGATCGGGATCGAACCATACGCGGTGGGTACCACAGCCAAGAATGGATGCTGCGATGCGCCGCTGGTTTGCGATATCAGACATCGCTCTTCCCCTCCTGTCCTGCAGTCCCGATATTCCGCGAGTTTAATACCTTGAGTCCCGCTGCAACTGCCCGCTCCTGTATGACCAGGCGCTTTTTGTTCCCCACTGTTGCTCCGATACGGATCGCATCTTCTGAAGGGTTCAGCCCTTCCAGCTCGACCGGGGTGAACACGCGGATTTCTCGGAATCCGCTCGGGTGCATCCCCCTGACCGCCACGGGGCTGCCATATCCCGGTGTCGGGAGGGGCCCTTTCGCCTTCTTCTGTCTCCTCTTCTTTGAATGAAGCCCGCGGGGCATTCTCCAGGATTCGGAGATTTGTTTCTTTTTGCCGTCCCCATCACGCTTGAACGTGGCTGACTTGTCGGAACGGACCTGGATCAACCTTTTCTTTTCATCGGCCATTTCCATCACGTCCTTTCCACGACATAGATCCCATCCTGGAAAACACGGGGGTCCCGGTTCCGGATCTTGGTCGCATGTTCGATATTCGCCGATGCATTGCCCAGGAGCTCCTTATCGATTCCTGAGAGCACAATCTCGTCGTTGCCGATCTTGGCTGTCACACCGTTCACGATTGTCGCATACCGGGCTTTCTTCTCACCAAGGAAGTTGTTGATCTCAAGCTTGTTGCCCTGGAGCTTGAGCTGTATGGGAAAGTGGCTGTAGACCACCTTCATACGGTATTCAAACCCGGACGTGACACCACGGCACATATTTTTTGTATGTGCGGTAAAGGTGCCCACCATGGCAATCACGCTTTTCCGATCCGACTCGGTGGAGAAGATCACATCATTGCCTTCCACAACGGTTGTGATCTGGGGGAACCGGATAGTTCGCTCAAGCTGCCCTTTTGGCCCCCTTACTTTCAGGACTGCCCCTTCCAGTTCGACCTTCACTCCGTCGGGTATGGTTACTTTTCTCACTGCTGCCATTATTTCACCTCAGTATACATACCCGAGAAGTTCGCCACCGACCCCTTCCTTCCGGGCCTGCTCGTGGGTCATGACACCTTTCGAAGTTGAAAGGATCAGGATCCCGAAATTTTTGCCCGGAAGGTACTGGGTCTCCCAGTATTCAAGTTCATTCAACTGTACCGAATAGCGGGGTGAGATTGCGCCACACTTGTTGATCCGTCCATTCAGCTGGACAAGGAACTGGCCGCCGCGACCGTCATCAAGGTACTCGAATCCATTGATATACCCTGATTCCTGCATGATCCGGAACATGGCTCCGAGGAGTTTGCCTGCCGGCTCAATGAGTACGCCTGGTTTGCCGCCATCGGCAGCGTTCTTCAGCGCACTCATCCCGTCTGCTATTGTGTTTAATCTTCCCATGTGCACTTCCCCCTCAGTTCATCTTCTTGAATCCCATCTTCTGGGCCCATTCCCGGAAACACTGCCTGCAGAACATGATGTGGTATCTGCGTACGAGTCCCTGTTTCCTGCCGCATATCTTGCATGCAAATGCGCCGCGGCCAAATTTTTTGGTCTTCTCTCCACCCATCATGCCACCTCCGCACTGTACCGGGTTTTTAGGAACGCGATAGCATCCTCAGGCTGGACCATCTGTTTTTTAGGGAGACGGTGGCGTTCGATATTGCGCCGTGCGATCCGGACTCCTTTCCTTGCAAGGATGACGTTGATGTCCATCCCGTAAATCCCGATCTGCGGGTCATACGACATGCCGGGAAAATCGGTATGTTCTTCGATACCGAAGGAAAAATTTCCACTCTCGTCAAACTGGCTGGTACCGACCTTCCGTTCAACGATAGCAAGTGCAGTGTCAAGGAAATCACCTGCAGTCTTCCCCCTGAGCGTGACTTTGCAGCTGATCGGGGCACCCTTCCGGATTCCGAAAGCCGGGTTTGTCTTTTTTGCAACGCTTTTTACAGGGTTGTTGCCGGTGATCTTCTTCATGATATCAACGGCCTTGGTGAGCTTGTCCCCGCTCTCTCCGACACCCATGTGGACAACCACTTTATCGACGAAGACATCACGCATCGGGTTCATTCTTCAATCCCCCATTCGGTGAGGGCCGGCGTCTCGCGCCCCACCATGTAGATATACGCGTCGATGGTATCGAACGTGCTCCCTGCTTTCTCATCGGCAAGAATGACACGGTTCGGGACACTCCCCGCCACCTTATCGATCCCGGTAATCCGGGCGATCCTTCCCGAATGCCGCCCGCCGATAACCATCGCCATATTTCCGACAGCGAACGGGAAATGATCGATGATGGTAAACCGGTCATCCGGATTCAGGGAGATCACGACAGAATCTCCGGGCTTGTAAAGGTTGTCTGCAAGAATATTTGCGCCGAAGCGAAGGTTTAACTGGACCTTCCCCCCAGGGACAATCGTTTTTTTCCTGACTTTGGCCAGGCGGGTCATAGCCGATTCGGTATTGATCTCGATTGTCTTGTGCCGCCCTTTTTTGTCACGCAGGATCCGGTAATGCTTTCCTATCTTTGGAAGGGAGATGATATCGAAGATCCCAATCCCCATCCGCGGGTCGCGGCAGGCTCTCCCATTGATGATGACATCGCCCTGGCCGAGGATCTGCTTGACCTCTTTCATATTGAGGGCAAACCCCATGTGATCACGGAGCCAGACCCCAACCGGCATTGCATTTGCATTATGAGGGCCGGGAACTGTTTTTGCAACAAATTTATTGGTCTTCTTTGCAATATGCCATGAGTCCGGTGCACGCAGGCGCTTCAGGTGATTCGACATCAGCTTCCCTCCGTGAGTTTTCCGACCCTCTTGGGATCTTTCAAATTCAGTTTCGTGATCTGGACATTGGATGGATCGACCGGCCGTGGAACTTCAGTGCCGTCTGCCTTCGGGATCGAAATCCCCTGGACGATCAATTTCGACCTTCCGGCATGGACCTCGTCCACGAGCCCTTCGGTCCCTGCAGCGTCTCCCCGGAGCAGCTTGACGGTGTCGCCTTTCACGACCCGGAGTGTCCTTCTCTTGTACTCTGTCCTGAGTGCAGGGGAGAGCGGGGCACTGAGGAATTTCCCGCGGAGGTGCGCGGGAGCATTATACCGCGCCTTGCGCTGTTTTCTTGGCTGTATACTCTCAATTCTTACCATTCCTGCACACCTCACACGATCATCGTTGCCATTGAGCCAATCTTTGGGAAGCGCTCTGCGACTTCCCGTGCCACCGGCCCCTTGATCTCCGTCCCGCGTGGTTCGTTCTTCTCATCGACAACGACTACGGCGTTGTCATCGAAGGTGATGCGAAGTCCGCTCGGACGCCTGATCTCTTTTCTCTGCCTGATTACAACGGCCCTCACGAGCTTCCTCCGCATGTCGGGGGTGCCCTTCTTCACCGTGACGGTAGCGAGATCCCCAAGACCCATCTTGGGTTGACGGCGGCGGACCCCATGGTAGCCGAACACCGATACAATCTGAACCTCGCGGGCTCCGGTGTTGTCAGCACAGATCATCCGCGTGCCCGTAGAAAGGGCCCTCGGCGTCTTTGACTGCTTTGCCTTCATTGCTTCAGCACCTCCACCACCACAAAGGTCGTTGTCTTTGAGAGCGGCCTGCATTCTGCGATTTTCACAGAATCGCCGTTCTTTGCCTGGATGCAGGGAGGATTATGGGCATGTATCCTCGAGCTTCTCTTCTCGTAGCGGTTGTACTTTCGCAGGAAATGGAGGTAGTTTCGCTCGATAACTACCGTCCCCATCATGCGATCGCTCACGACTTTACCGGTGATCACCTGGCCGCGCACCGGTAAACTGCCGTGAAACGGACAGTTTGCGTCGCTGCATACCTGTTCCGGCGGCAGAACGCCCAATCCAATATTTTTTGCCATTATTTACCTCGAATTTTCATGTACTGAGTAATTCTCCTCTCCGGAGCTGCCACAAGCGCTGAACCATCGATGATAACCAGTGTCCTGTCCGGCAAAATGATCCGGAAGCGGGAATACAGTTTTTGTATCCTCCGATCACCGGCTGGTGTGCGGATAAGGAGGGTATTTCTGGTCTCATCGACGATCAGGCCTGCCACTCCACGATGGAGAGGATTTGATGCCTCCACTACCGAAACATCCAGTCCTATCAGTTCATGGCGCAGGATGTTCCGGGGAGAGATCATGCAGTTCTCCTGTGGTTCTGTTCAGTCAGCATACGGGCAATCGTCCTGCGCAGCTCACGGATCCTTCCTGGGTTTTCTGTGGACCCTCCGGCGCTGACCTTCCCGTTGTGCTGGATGAGCTCGATTTTGAGCTTATCCATCTGTTCCTGCAGCTCAACATCAGAGAGCTGCCGGATATCGTTCGCACGAAGGATTGCCATTTTTACCGTTCCTCCGGAATTTCCACATCATCAAACTCATCGAGATTCAACGCAAGATCCTCTTCTTCGATCTCCTCACCTACCGGGGTGATGGCGATCTCCTGTTTTCGCGAGAGTTTCTGTTTTGGGACAATCATCTGGAAGTGATCAGGCAGCTTCGAGTCAGGCGGGATTATCCTGACCTGGACGCCGATAACACCCAGTTTCTTGATCGCCACGGCAAATCCCTTCTCCACGATGGTATTTACCGGCTCACCGCTGTGCTTGATGTAGCCTTCGGTGAACTTCTGGACCCGTGCACGGGCGCCCGTCAGTTTCCCGGCGATGATAACCTCGCAGCCGAGCGCCCCGGATTCCATAACCCTGCGGATGATGCTCGAACCTGCTTTCCGGAAATACCACCCGCGTTCCAAGGCATTCGCCAGGCGCTCTGCCATGATCTGGGCATTGAAACTCGGGTTTGGAACCTGCTGGACTTCAATCTGCGGAGATTCGACACCGAAATCGTTTGCAAGATCCTGGGTGAGCTGCCGTACAACCTTTCCACCCTTCCCGATGACGATCCCCGGCTTTTCTGCGAAGATAGTTACCTGTGTGCCAAGAGGGGTCCGCTGCAGGTCCATCCCTCCATAGCCGGCCCTTTTGAGCTCCTTTACGAGATGTTTCTCGACTCGTGCCCTTCTTGCTCCCTCGGCCACGAATTTTCTTTCGACTGCCATTACTGCACTTCCTTTACCACTATCTCGATGTTGACTGTTTCACGGCGTTTCGGTGTGGCCCGTCCCATCGCCCGTGGAAAGATGCCCTCAGAGCCTCTTCCCCTGTTTGCAGCTACATGAATGATCTCGAGGCGTTCCGTGTCAAGACCGAGATACTCGGCATTTTTGGTAACCGAATGTATCAGACGGATATAGGCCTTTGAAGCCTTTCTCGGGTACCGCCCGGCATCCCACCCGGTAAGCCCGCGTTTATGGGCCACCTTGCGGTTGAACCTGCGGAAGGGTATTGCCTTCTTTTCAGCGATCACCGATTCGAGATAGGAGACTACTTCGCCGGTCTTTTTGTTTTTGATGAACCTTGCGATCTCCATGGCATGCTTGGGCGATATGGGTAGTTCGCTTGCCTTTCCCCGTGCTATGGTATCCCCGGAGATATCAGTTGAATATCCTGTGCGTGCCATGATGCTCACTTCAGCGGTACATACTTACTCGACCGGGTCGCACCGATACCGGCGCTCCCATGCGTCACTTTCCTTCTCGTCAATGCAAATTCTCCGAGATAGTGGAAGACTGCTTCGGGCTGGATCTCTACTTTCATGAATTCCTTCCCGTTGTAGATCTCCACTTCTTTTCCGATCATGTCGGGCATGATCACCATATCCCGAAGATGGGTCCTTATCCTGCTATCCCCACTCTTGAACCGTGAAAGGAGATGCTCTTCCCCGCGGGTAAGCCCCCTGCTCACTTTCCGGCGGACCCGCGCGGGCATTACCGGCAGGAGTTCGGCCATTCCCATCTGCCGGAGTTCCTCGAGCAGGAACCCGTGATAGGTAAATTCCTCGCGCCGTCTTGGCAATCTCTTCTGTGTCTTCTTTGCCATGTCAAACCCTCACTTCTTGCCCCGACCAGTCTTCCGCGCGGCAACATGGCCGACGGTCCTCCCGGGGGATGTTCCTCTGGCAATGGTCTTTGGCCGGCCTGCATGCTGGTGACCGCCTCCACCGAAGGGGTGGTCGATCACGTTCATCGCCACACCCCTGACACGGGGCCAGTTCGATGCACTGTTCTTCATCTTGTAGAACTTGTTCCCGGCCTTCACGAACGGTTTCTCCCCGCGTCCTCCTCCGGCCACGATGCCAACGGTTGCCCTGCAGCGTGCATTGAACCATTTGGTCACGCCACTGGGCATCTGGATGCCAACCCGTTCCGCGGTCTTGTCGACGACAATTGCCTGGACGCCGCTTGCGCGGACGAACTTGCCGCCGTCATTCGGCCTGGCCTCGATGTTGCAGACATATGCCCCGGTCGGGATTGCCGAGAGCGGAAGCGTGTTGCCATTCCGCACCTCTCCTTCCGGCCCCCAGCTCACCTCATCGTTCACGCCTATTCCCTCGGTGACGAGCATATACATCCTTGATCCATCCTCGAGTTTCACCAGCGCTATCGGAGTGTGTCGCGCAGGGTCATGCTCGATATCGACCACGGTCCCCCTGACGGTTGCATCCCCGCTCCCGGCATGGCGGAGTGCCGCCTTGAAACGGTGGGATGGCACACGATAGGTCGAACCGCCTTTTCCTCTGTTCTGTGTTGTAATACGGTGTCCCATTGCTCTCACCTACATTATGCCAAGCCGGCTGAGTATCTCCTCAGCTGCCTTTTCATTGGCAAAACTGATGATCGCTTTCTTCTCGCCGTGCATGGTCATGACAGTCGAGATTCCTTTGACATCCTGTTCGAAGGTCTTCTCGATCTCTCTCTTGATCTGCTTTTTTGTGGCGTTCTTTTCAACGAGGAACTGGAGTTTGTTCTCCTTCTCGAGTGTCATCATGGCCTTTTCGGTCACATACGGGTGTCGAAGAACCATCTTACTGTCCCCCGAGTTTTAAGATTGCACTCTCGGTAAACACCGTAAGCCGGCCCGGCAGCGTCCCTGGTGCAAGGAGTTCGGTATTCAGCTGGGAGAGGGTGATCGCATCAACCCCGGCCAGGTTCCGCGCAGCCTTCAGCGGTTTTTCCGCAGTCACGATGAGGAGACTCTTTCGTTGCTTGAACCGCCGTCCCCTCATCTTCCCGCGGCCTGCCCGGACCTTCCGGGAGATCTTGGACCTCTCGATGTCCTGGTAGAGCCCCGCTGCAGTGAGTGCAGAGATGACATCAGAAGTCCTGTTCAGTTCTCCAAAGGCATCCTCGAATACAATCGGGATCTGGCCGGTGAAAAGATGCCCCCGTGCCCGCACGAGCTCTTCTGAGGCACTCGCGGCAAGCGCCGATCTGAATGCCTTTGCCTTCTCTTTCTTATTGATCCTGATGAGGAGGATTTTCTGCACGACCGGAGGATGTGCTTCCCTTCCTCCCTTTGCCTGGGGGACTTTTGCTGCCCGTGATCCTGTCCTGATACGGGGCACATGCGAGACACCCCGGCCGCTTCCCCATCCCACTGCCGAAGATTCGATACCGGCGTACGGATAGGTGCCGTGAGGCTGCCTTCTTGTGCTCTGGAGTGCAACTACCGCTTTCCTGATCAGATCAGGACGGTATTCTTCTAAGAACGCAGGGGGGAGCTCGATGTCCCGCCCCGTGGCGCCATCAATGGTAATTACCTGTGCTTTCATCGCTGCCTCACCCCTGTTTGCTCTGAACGCTCACGAACTCGACAGCCGGCTGACGCGGGACATGATCTCCCATTCTCATTGCAGGGCGGATCCTGACCAGCCGCTTGACCGGACCGGGGACTGAGCCCTTGACAAGGACATACGGGTTGTTCAACATGCCATAATGGAGGAATCCCCCTGCAGGAGTGACCTCTTTCCCGTCGTCACCAATCCTGAGGATCCGTTTATTGAATTCGGTCCGCTGCTGGTATCCCATCTGGCCTGCCTGCGGAACCTGCCATCGCACATGGTGCGGGTTCCATGGTCCGAGGGTCCCTACGTGCCGCTTCTTCCCGCCGCGGGAGTGTTTCCGCTTCCGGAGTTTTATCCCCCATCGTTTTACCGGGCCCTGAGTCCCTCTACCCGTGGTGACTGCGGTGATATCCGCATACGCACCAGGCTGCAGGACATTTTTAAGAGTCACTTCCTTCCCCAGGAGGGAGAGCGCATAGTCGAACCTGCTTTCAAGGGACCCTCCGGCTACCCTCATTTCCATGAGATCGGGCACCTTCTTCGGGATTCCTGACACCAGTTCCGGCGTGGTGTGGACAAGAGCAAAAATCTCTGCCACCGTTCCGGCTTTTATTCCGTTTTGGATGGCTTCCTTCGCAGCCGATCCATCATATGTCTTGGGAAGGGTGATCCTTCGGACGAGTGCCTTGTCGGGAGCAGCATCCCATACCTCGGTCATGGGGTGCTTCCCATACGTGTCCCGTGTGTAGGCACGAATCGCAGCGACCTTCATGGCAGGAATCTCGATGACCGTGACCGGTACCATGATATCTTTGCCTTCCGTGGGGCTGTTTTTATGGTCATCGACCATGATGACATGCGTCATCCCTACTTTGTACCCGGCAAATCCCTGCAGCACCGGAGTTCCCTCGTATTCCGGCCATGACTGGTATTTCGGGACCGGCCCTTTTGCCCTCTTTCGGGGGCTGTACGCGAGAGATCCTTTCCGCGGTGTGTTGATCTTCGGCATTTTTTCATCAATCCTTTCTTGTAAATCTGATTATTCCGTGCAGAACCGGTCGGCATACAGGCCCCATAGCAGGAGCCCGGGTATGCATACGGCATGCATCTGCACCGAGAGAGCGTGACGCTCCGGATAATCGAGCTGTCCCGGAACGGGATAGTACATATATCCCGTCTGCGGAGCGAACCTGAGACCTTTGAGGGGGATTATTGTGAAGAGGCGGTATGTCCTTCTCCAGCCAATTCTCCCCAGTTCCAACCGGTCGTCGCTAATAGATCCTGATTTTCGTGCAGATGTACCCCATTGTGGTACATGCGGGCTCGTGCATCCACGTCCACCCCTGCACTGATCAGTTCCACCCTGTCAGCCCGTTGTGAATTATCACAACTCCATCTCGGCTGCGCAGTTCACACGATGACGTGGAACGGCGCCTGCCACGTATGAAATCCCGATTCTCGCCGGGACCATCATACAGGCTTCCATAACATTTGGACAGAAAGAGATATAAAACTTCCCGGGGTTTTCCAGAGCCATGAAACTATGAGGGACACCACGACAAGGCCCCGGATGGCCACTGTTCACGGATGGCCGCTGGAGGTGATCAGCCGAAGTAGAGATCGCCTTCGTCGTTTATATAAACCTCAATAGGGTCCCGGACGTGACGCGCCCTGAAACGCTCAGGTGTAGCCTCGCGCAGTTTGTTGATGAGAGATATCGTATCATATTTGACTTTAATTCCGATATTTTCGGCTTCGCGGTAAATAAATGGGGCTACATCAAGGAGGTCCATCCCTGCTTCAATAGTACAGAGGTGGGTCGCATCGAGAGTATACAGGAATTCCAATGTCTCCTTGGCCCTCCGTATATTCTCCATCGCTGACTTTTCAATAGTACAGACATTCGCCTTAGATGTGTGAATAATATCAGCTATCTGCTGCTGGGTCATCCCCTGCTTACGAAACCTGAGCACCTCTTTCTGGCGATCAGTAAGCAGCCCGTCTTTCATGATAAACCAGTTGGAGGGTGGAACTTAAACACTTTTCGTTAACATTCTCCGGTGCATGCACTTCACAAGGACAGGTTACCCTGGTGTCTGCAATATGATGATGTTTCACCAAAAAACGGTAGTAATGGCTGAATTTTACAATTATCATCAAATTTCAAAACGTTTATATCAGCCGGGGATGAATATTACCGTTATAAACTAAATGAGGTGCATAGATGGTAGTGAAAGTTGGAGTTGCCAAACTGGGCAACATTGCAAGTGGCGTAATGGCCGAACTCCTGCTCGATGAGAGAGCAGACCGCGAGGATATGCAGACCTTCATGGCGACGAGCGGAACGAAGCTCCAGCCCGAAGACATCGACAGGGTTGTCAACAACATGGTTGCATGGAAACCCGATTTCGCGATTGTTGTCTCACCAAACGGAGTACTGCCCGGCCCGACCGGTGCCCGTGAGCGCCTGGTTGCCGCAGGAATCCCCACCGTGTTCATAACCGATGATGTGACCACCAAGAAGGAGTGGGCCGAGATCAAGGATGGGAAGATCGGTTACATCATAATGAAGGGTGACGCAATGATCGGCGCCCGCCGTGAATTCCTCGACCCCATTGAGATGGCAGATTACAACGGAAACCTCGTGAAGGTGCTCGCACTGACCGGGGCATTCCGCAAACTCCAGGTGGCCATCGACCAGGTTATCGACCAGGTGAAGGCAGGAAAGAAGGGCGCTGACGTCGTCATGCCGAAACTTATCGTATCATCCGACAAGGCAGTCGAGGGTGAGTTCACCAACCCCTATGCTCTCGCAAAGGCCCGTGCAGCCTATGAGATCGCTTCTGCAGTCGCCATGGTAAACGTCAAGGGATGCTTCATGACGAAGGAATGGGAGAAGTATATTCCCATCGTCGCGAGTGCGCACGAGATGATGCGGGCTGCTGCAGTCCTCTGTGACGAAGCCCGCGAGATCGAGAAGGCTGGCGATGGTATCATCAGGAAGCCCCACAAGAAAGACGGGGTCATCGTCTCAAAGACAAAACTGATCAGCAAGCCTGAGTAACCCTGAATCTCTTTTTTTTCTTTAGATAAGGGAACGGATATTTTTCTTCCCCATTACTGCCTTCGATGACACTGCGGCTGCCGGGATACCCGGAACCTGAAACGAATCAATACCCTTTTCTGTAAAAATCGCCGAGATCTTCAGGCAGGGTGAGGATGACCGGCTCGAGGTGGAGCCGTTCCATGAAAGCAGTATCGCTCATCGATGCGGTATTTGGATTTATCCGCGATATTATCGAACAGAAGGCAGAGAAACTATTTTTCTCTCCACTTTTACCAAAAAAGAGGGCCATGTTAAAGGCATGGGTCCCGAGGTTCCGGTACATCCCGATGATGGTGAGAAGGCCTTTTGCAAACGATTCAATGCAGGAAGGGAACTCCTCTAAGGTAACAATCGGAAGGATACACCGCACTTCTCTTTCACCGAGCGGTACCGGCTGAGCGTACCAGAGCAATTCATCCCCAAAGAGGTAACGGGAGGAGCTGGACTCGCAGGAACGTAGATCTTCCCAATAGTTGCGCCCGTGTTTCTCACGATAGAGCAGCCCCCCTTTGATGTACCGTTCGGCAACAACGGGGGCTCTCCTGTCGGCAAGCCCCTGCAAATGAGGATGGCTTATGCTTGCGCCGGCAGAGGGAAGGTAATTCCAATTGATGCTCTTGTATCCCGGCGCCTTCATGAGGGATGCTGCCTGTCCCGATAATGCATCCACGATCTCCTTCCTGCTGAAAATACCGGCCTGATGCCTTTTCGTGATGACCGTGACGGTGTGCCATTCCCCGAACGGGAACAGGTTGGGGAATGTCACACTATCCCCCTGGCAGATACGATTCCCATCAGGGAACAGGGGGGTGACAGCAAAGATCTGTTCACTGCAGAACGGGCAGTCGCCGGGAATACCCGCGGGCTGGTAAGGGGTATCGATGCCGCGGTGCAGACGTCCCGGGGATATCTTGCACCGGTGGCCGGTAAGAAGTTCTTCCCTTACCTGGAGGAGATGGGTCCCGCTCCGGATCTCTGTTACGGTGAACATGCCACTCAGCTTCACATTCGAAGCCTTTCTATTAAAACTGTGTGAAAAAAAGGAAGGGTTTGTTTCAGCCTGAACGGATCAGACGACGTACTTGCCGAGAAGGCGGATAGAGGTGGTCATGTCCGGCCCGAGCGGGGATCCGAAGATGATCTGGGTGACCCCAGCCTTGGCAAGGTCTTCACACTTCTGTTTCACCGTTTCCGGAGTTCCGGCAATGGTGAATGCATCAATGGTCTTGTCGTCGACATTCTCACCAGCTGTCTTGAAGTCGAACTTCGCGAGTGCGCCCTTGATGGTTGCTACCTTTGCGGCGTCAAGGCCATGGCGTGCAATCAGGTCAGGCGGGGATCCTGCTGCAATGAATGCGGCAACGATCTTTGCTGCGTTCCGGGCCTTCTTCTCGTTCGTGTCGATAGACATGGCGGTGTAGGCACCGACATCAAATCCTTTCTTTCCAACCTTGTCGCAGGCTGCTTTGATGATCGGGATCGCGATCGCGAAGTCTTTGGGATTGGATGCGTTGATTAAGGCACCGTCACCAACTCTTCCGGCGAGATCAAGAACCTTTGGCCCCTGTGCGCCGATGTAGATCGGTACGCCCTTCTTGCCCGGGAGCGTCACGCCTGTAAGCTTTGCCCCGTCATAGTCGAAGAACTGCATCCCGGACTTCTTGATCTCTTCACCGGCACAAAGTTTGCGGATCTGCACGACTGCCTCTTCGAGACGCCCTACCGGTTTTTCGGCCTGAATGGCCAGTTTCGGCAGCGTTGAGAGGTCGCCGGGACCAATGCCGAGTACGGCACGTCCGTCAGAGATCTCATTGAGCGTGCAGAAGAAGGATGCCATCGCTGCTGGAGTGTCAGTAAACGAGTTCATGATTCCAGGGCCCATCTTCAGGGTGGTGGTCGCCTGAGCGATGGCGGCAAGGGTGGGGTAGCAGTGGCGGTTGTTGTAGTGGTTGGTGATCCAAGCAAAATCGATATCCTTGGACTCTGCAAGTTTGCAGAAATTTACCACCTGCTTGACATTCACATTGCCAGGCACAAATTCTATTCCATACGTTGTCAAGGTTAGTACACCTCACTGTAACATATCGGGCGCAAAATTAAATACCTTATCATTTTCAGTTATCCATTCCACGAAAGGATACGGAGAATGCATAAATGACTACGAAAAAACAATTTTTCCATTTTCAGTCCCGTCGGCAAATCGGTGCGCTCCCTGCTTTCCGGTTGTCTGAGTCACCGGGTTTACACAGACGAGTCCGATAGTCTTTTTTCAATCCGGGTTCCAATGGTAATTCACTGTATTCTCAAAACAGAGGAATGATGCAGGGAAAGGAGAGGGGACAATGAGGGTGTTGCTGGTCGGTATCGGAGGTGCAGGATGCCGGATTGCCGATATGCTCTACGCTCAGGACCAAAAGTCCCGATCATTACGCTGCACTGACGGTATAGCAGTCGACAGCGATGAATCTGCCCTCAGTGCCCTGAAAGCCCTTCCCAAAGAAAATCTGATTTTTTCAAAGACACTTGATCCGAATCAGGAGTGGGGGGGCACCTTTCTGCTGCCCGATGAGGAGATCATTTCCCGGCTCCAGTCCCTTGACCCGGGGGATATCGATGCACTGATCGTCTGCCTGGGCCTTGGTGGGACCATGGCAGGACTTGCACCCTCTCTTATCACCAGTATCCGGAAAACCATGGTTGAACCTGTTTTCGGCCTCTTCACCCTGCCCTGCGACCAGGAAGGCGAGGAAGTACTTACGAGGGCAGCCGACCAGATCGATCTCCTCACAAAGGTAACAGAGGGGATCATCCTTTTTGATAACGAGATATGGTTCGGGAGAGTTCAGAATGACCCGGATCTTCAGGTCGCACCAGAAAGCGAGGGGGGGTTGATCCTTTCGAGAACACGGCGGACTGTTCCCCAAACGGAAACTTCCCTGGTCTACCAGGGTATCAACCAGTTAATGGTGAAGCAGGTCAGCCTCCTGTTGCGGGCTGGCGAGGTGAGCGAACGCCCAGGCACTGAGGTGGGGGAAATAGCATTGGACGCAGGAGAGATCCTGAATACTCTTCGGGGGGGTGGCCTAGCCGCTCTTGGTTTTGCCAGTGAACCCCTCGAGTCTTTCCAGCCCGAAATTATCCGGAAGTTGCGGCCTGCTGGCCACTCTATAGGGGAAAATCACGAAAAGGCTTCGAGGATTGTTGCTCTCGGGAAGAAGGCTGTCCTGGAGGATATGTCCGTCGCCTGTAATCTTTCTGATGCACAAAAGGCACTGATCCTTATCGCCGGACCTGCCCGTGAGCTGAACATGCGCGGGTATATGGTATTCAAGCACTGGATCGATACCAATATCGGCGGATTTGAGGTACGGTCCGGGGATTATCCTGTCAGCAGTAGTCGTTTCGTAGCGGTGGAAGTACTACTCTCGGGTTTTTCACATATTGCCAGGATTGACTCGCTCCGGGCCGCCAGGGACTCGAAAAAAGGCGACCTGTAACCGGAAGGGCGGGAAAGCCTCCCCTGTTCAGTTGGTATGCATAATCCTGGAGAAAGGGATGTTCCCTGCCCCGATTTCCGTTGTGATGGGAATTCTTTTCTCAAAGATGCTGGCGACGAAATTCATGCCGGAATACGAGACAATAGAGATCCGGTAGGGGTCAGAAGGCAGATTGAATGGAGAGGTCCCCATGGCGACAGGGAAGACAAAACCGCTTTTCCGCATCTGTGCCACCGTCTCCCGCACCTGACCTTCTGCTGCTGCCGGGACCTCGCGAACATTCGCAAGCGAAGTGCCAGAACCGTTCCTGATCATGGATGAGACCGAAGTAAGGCCTGCTGAAATGAATAACTGGAGCGGGTCGATAGTCGTGCCACGGTAGCCTATCAGATCCACAAAGCGGATGGGCTCACCATGCTCAACGGAAAGCCTCCCTCCGTATGCCATATGTACCGGGATGCCCCGGTTCTGGAATACCCCGTCCATGGTGATGCTGCAGACGGTCATGATACCGGTACTGCCCTCAGGGACCCGGGGATCCCGATTGAGAACACGGTAGGCGGAGAAGAAACCACACTTTGCAGAAACCACTGCATCAAATGTCTCGATTACCTCATCAATCCGTTCTTCAGGGACGATGGAAAGGTTGTACGCGACGTCACCGGTCTGGGTGACAGGATTGAACGTGCTCCTGAATGCAAGGCGCTCAAGCCTCGAGATAACAAATCCAATCCTCTCTCCGACCAGGGCGCTCTCGGTCTCGGTCATCCCGTACGGGGTGAGGATCCGCCCCATGTTGCCAACTTTCTCGGTAAAACCCATCTCATCGAGATATCGGAGGTAATACTGGACTGCCCGATCACTCAGGACAAATCCCCTCTCTGCCATCAACTCGGAGAGCCGCTTTGCCCCCATCGGCTCCTGGTGCTCTTTTAGTATTCTCAGAATCTCGATATATTTCCGTTCGGTACGTATCATTTGGTTCACCGTGCCCCGACAATGCCAATGCTGTCCTGGTATCTCCCCTCATAGGTCTGATCGGCCCCAAGAACCTGGTGGAGGATGAGCTGGACAACACGATCGTTCATTTTCAGGTGCACTGTATTCGGACCCATATTGACAAGCCCGAGGGTGAGTTGGCCACGGAATCCGGGGTCCACAAAACCGGCCGTCACCAGTATGCCGCGACGTCCATACGAAGAGCGGGTCCTTATGGTTGCGGCAAGATCAGGGGGGAGCTCCACCCATTCCAGAGTGTGGGCCAGCGTGCAGGAGCCGGGTTTCAGCACGATATCCTCTGCAACCCTCAGGTCATAGGACGCGGGTTGCTGGCATTCGCTCCCATAGGGACGGATAACGAGTGCTCCGTCCTTCCCCTGTTCACCAAGCCTCCTCATGATTTCCCGTGAAGAGAGTATCATCTCATACAGTACTATCCCGGAAAATGCTTAATATCTTATGATACTAATGAAAGGGAGGATCCATGGGGTAGAGGACATCCTCCTGGGCTTCGGACCCAGGGACGCGGGTTCGATTCCCGCTGGGTCCGCTGTATCGGGCAGAGCGGTCGTGCAAACGCTCTTCGTGCCCTTTTTTATTTGATTCTTGCAGCACCAGGGTATCCTTTCGTGCCATAAAAGCCCCCCTGCTGCAGGATTCGGGAGCGCTGGTTTTCAGGTTTTTTGTGACGGGCGGCCCGGTGAATGTGCTGAAACGGATACTCTCCCGTTCGCGAAAAAATGGAATAATGAAATTATTGAAGGGGAGGCGTCAGAGACCGCCACCTTTCCTGTGGGAATGGCCACGGGACCGCCCCCGGAGAACCAGAAAGGCGCCTATCACGGCTGCAACGCCGATTCCTGCAATCCCCAGGAGCAACACGTTGAAATTCCTGTTCATCGGTATAACGAGCGATTGGGTCGTGTTCAAGGGGCTGATCTCCTGTTCAGTGCTTGCCGGGTGATATCCTGCCTTCTCTGCCGTGATGGTGTAGGAGAGGTTCACGCGGAGAGTGACCGGGAGTGTTCCTTTGTCACTGGTGACCCCTGCTTCTTCGCCATTCAGCCTGATCGTTACACCGGGAACAGGGATGTCCGCCCCTTCAACGGTCTTTATGGTGATGTTCTCCTTCCGGTACAGGATCCTGGTGACAATATCCTCTCCCTGCACGGCAACAGCAAGGGTCTGCCTGGCAGGCACATACCCGGGGTGCTGAACTTCGAGGAGATACTGGCCTGCCGTGAGGTTCGTCAATACTGCGCGTCCGGACCGGCTGGTCGTTCCTGCAGGGGTCGTATCGACAAGGACGCGAGCACCTTCCACGGGATCGTCATCCTCATTGTACACCGAGACAAAGACCGTGAAAGGGGCTTTTGTGAGCGGGATGGTCAGGAACGCCATATCACTTTCGATTATCTGCCGACCATTGTACTCCTGGTACCCCTCCAGGACGATCCGAAACAGGTATACCTTCCCTCGTGAGAAGGGAAGGGTCAGCACCCCCTTTGGATCCGTGATACCTCGCTCCATCCCTTCCACAAATACCCGGGCTCCTGGCAGGGGAGCTCCCGAATCAGCATCATGTACCACGATCGAGAACCGGTCATCCCGGAAGAGCATGACCTGCACGTCTTTTCCAGCGGTATTCACCTCAACCACGACCATTTCCGGCTGATAATGCTCTGCGTCGGTCTTTATCTGGTAGGAACCGCGTGCCGGGACGACGACCCCGGCAGTCCCATTCGAGTCCGAGAGCGCAGAGCTGTCTGATTCGCGACCTTCAATGGTCAAATTCACGCCAGGGACCGGTTCCATGGTATCGGCATCGTAGAGATGCACTGAGAGGGTGACCTTTGCCTTCTGCAGTTCAACGAGCACCTCGGTGGTGTTTTTCCCTATTTCTCCATCCCACGAATCGTACCCGAATTTCTCGACTTTCAGGGGTGTCGTGTCAGTTCCGGGAAACAGGAAATCAAGGGTGCCTGCAGCATCTGTCTTTCCGACAAGGGTGCCATTGGCATACACAAGAGCCCCCTGAACGGGGGTGATCTTCTCCTCAGTCGAAAAGACCTGTACGAGAACGGTCGCCCCGCAAGCGATGCCCGTAAAAAAAAGCAAAATGACGAGAACAATAATGAGATAGTCTCCAGACCTCTGCATACTCTGATATCGGCGGTAATCTGCTATAAAGTTTTGATGTCACGCACAATCCGAAGAGAAAAGCTGCAGAATTCCCCTCATGACACACCCTTACAAAATGAAAAAGACGGATACATTTTCGAATGAAACGCCATTACTACCAAACGGTCACGAGCCCTGCTAGAAAAATCGCGGATACAATTTTCATGCTTTGTGAACGACCGCAAGGCGATCATTGGTAGTTCCCATGAAAAAGGGGGGTTTTATCCCATGTTCCCGCATCACTCCCATCTCGACTCATGGGGAACACGGTCAAGGAGCATCCCTTCCACAAGGACCGGCATCAGCCTCCGTCCTTCTTCAACTGCGTTCTGGAGCCGCCAGGACCGCTCTGCGTAGATGGTGAAGATCGGCTCTCCTTTCTCGACCCTGCTTCCCTTTTTCGCATGGAGCAGGATTCCCGCACCGTGATCATGGGGTGCCCCTGCAGATCGGGCAAGGCTGATGAGCGACTGGTTGTTCATCTCGATCACGTAGCCATCTGACGGTGCATTGACCACAAACTCATACTTTCCGGGGACGATGTCATCCGCCCTGACGTTGGGTTCTCCCCCTTGGATGGCGATAATCTCTTTGAATTTTTTCAGGGCGTCCCCACTTTTGATAATGTCAAAGGCCAGCTTGCTCCCCATGCCATGGGCAGCTTTGCCGGACATCTCAAGGGCAATTCCGGCAATTGCGATACTTTTCTGGAGGAGAGAGCCGGGCTCATCGGCTCCCTCGAGGATACGGAGCGCTTCGCTCACTTCGAGGTTCGGGCCGATGCTTCTTCCGACAGGGGAATCCCCGTAGGTCAGGGCGCATTCGACACGCATATTCAGCCTCTCTCCGATTTCGATGAACTCGCGGGCAAGTTTCCGGCCTTCCTGGACATTGGGAACTTTTGCATGCTCTCCGATAGGGATATCAATGACAACGAGGTCAGCCCCCACGGCAAATTTCTTTGCCATCACGCTGGCCAGCATCTGACCCCGGGCATCAATGCGGAACGGGTATTCCTGGACAATGATATAATCATCGGCGGGTGCGATATTGGTCGCCCCTCCCCATACGATCGCCCCTCCCACTTTCAGCGTCATTCTCTGGACTTCGGCCGCTGAGAACTCAACCGGTGCAAGAACCTCCATCAGGTCAGCCGTACCCCCGGCTCCGGTAATTGCCCGCGAACTGGTCTTTGGGATCTTCAGGCCACTTGCGGCAATTATCGGGACCACAAGAAGCGAGATTTTGTTGCCGGGAACTCCCCCTATGGAATGCTTATCGACTATCGGATGGGTGTGGAACGTGAGGCGTTCCCCGGTATCTACCATTGCACGGGTGAGGTGTTCCACTTCGTCCATATCCATTGAGTTGATATAACAGGCGGTGATGTAGGCAGTGAGCTCTGCAGGGGTCAGGTCTTCGTTTACGACGTCCTTGACGATCTCGTAGGTTTCCTCCTTCGAGAGGCGAATCCCGTCCATCTTTTTCCTGATGTACTGGAGAGAGACCGGCCGTTCTGCAATCCTGACTTCAACCGTAGCCCCTTCCTCAACACCCAGCTTCTCGTTTGTGATCCGGTAAATCCCGACAACTCCCTCGGGAATCAGCGAGGTGGTGGTATCGACAAATGCTGCAATGGAGATCCCGGTTTTCTGGTTGAGGATCTGGACACGGTCTCCTGCCAGGGCCCCAATGTTCCGGGCATCCCCGATGTGCAGGAGAACTTCTCTTGTCCCGATATCGATCAATTTTACGTTCAGCTTCATGATACTGCAGTTCCTCTGATTTCTGCTTTTTCCCGCTCCCCGACGCGACCTGCCGGGTTGGTTTCGCGGGCACTATACTCATCTGGGATACGCCACTATATGCTCTTTCGTATCCGTTACAGCCAACCTTCACTTCCTGTTCCACGGAGGGAATGCCGGATAGCGCAATAGTCCGCCATGAAGGGGATACATTGATCCTGGTGATGCTATCGGCATCCCAAAACTCGGTGGAATCACAACGAGATGTTGCACCAATAGTGTCAGAACTTGTATCAGAACTTAATCTTTCTAAAAAAAAGGGATTTTTGTGTTTAGTGCTTGCGCACGATGAGGAATGCCACTGCTCCAAGCCCGATCAGCGCAACAAGTGCACCGAATCCAGGTGTGGTGGTCGGCACGGTGGTCGGCACGGTGGTCGGCACGGTGGTCGTCACATTGGTGGGTGGCACGGTGGTCGGTATGGTGGTCGGGACGAACTCGACTACGTTGAACAGTGTGGTTGCAGACACATCGTTGGCGCCCTCAAGCCCAATGGCGTTGACTGCGACAATGTACTCATCTGCCTTGAAGGTAGTAGTGTCAACCGGGAAGGACCAGGTGTTGAAGCCAGAGGTTCCCCTGACAACCTTTACGGTGCCTGAGACTCCGCTGAACTCTCCGGTCTGCTCCTTCGGGGTTGGTCCGAACGATGAGGAGTAGATCTCAACGAGCAGCTCGTCATCGACAGCCAGGTTGGTGGTTCCCTTGATCTCGAACTTGTCCCCAACCATCTTTTCTGTGACCGGGGTGATCCTGATCTCAGGCACTTCCACCAGGAACTGGAGCTTGGTGTAGGTGTCGTCTACCGCTGCGTTGTCGAGTGCAATGGTGAGTGCGTTTGCCGCATCAGATCCCTGCAGGCTGCCTGATCCCGTCAACTTGAACAGGTTCGAGTTGGGCACGGGGTAGGGTCCGACAACAAAGCCGGTTGCCTCATTGTAATCAACATCCAGCTGATCGTTGTACATCGGGTGCTGAACAACGACGAAGTACTGGCCGCTGGTCAGGCCTGAAGTCTCGGATCCGCTGATTTCGTAATCAAAGGTTCCATCGTCATTGACCGTCTCTGTGTCAACGATGGCCTTGTTTTTACCGAGGGTCCAGATCTGTACACCCTGTGAGGGATCGCCTTCTGCGATACCCATGATGTGAAGGCTGTCACCCTGAGCAACAGTGCTCTGGGATGCCTGCGCAGTAACGAACGGCTTCCTTATGATAACGGAAACAGTGCCGTATTGTGCACATGACAGGCCGTCCTTGGCATATGCATCGGATACTGCATAAATCGTGTAGGTGCCTGCATCGATGTCGAGGTTGGCAGTCTGCCACTTGTATTCCCAAGTGTTGTCATCATTGACATCGGCAACGGTAAGTTTGTAGTTTGTGTTACTGCATCCTACGTTGTTGCATATCTTTCCGCAGACACTCACTCTTGGACCTCCCTGCGCGGAATCTAAGAATCCGCCGTTGTTGGGGAGGTTGGGGCCGGTGATGAAGAGATAGACATAGTCGCTCTCAGAGTTTGTACCGGAGAGGAGGACTTCCTGTCCGAGGAAGTAGCTCTGGTCACCGGATGCGACGACTGTCACGGTTCCCTTCTCGACTTTCACATCGACCTCATCGGATTTGTACTGTCCGTCAAAGACATTCTCGACACGGATTGTGTACTTCTTGTCATCGGTGTCCGGGCCGGTAAGGAATCCGATAGTGCGGGTCCCGCTGGCTGATGTGGTGATCCTTGCATAGTAATAGACACCGTTGCTTGGCTGGGGCGATACGTCCGACTTGATGGTCTTGCCACTGCCACCCTCATAGGGGTAGGCACCAATCGGGTATGGTCCCGCTACCGGGTCATTAACAACGCCTTCCTGGGATGCTGCCATCAGTGGGGGTTGATTGCCAGTGCTTCCGTCCATCGAGCTGGTGCCCTTGACCCAGATATAGTAGGCCTGGTTCGCTCTGCCGGTAACGGTCACTGAGAACTGGTTGCCGCGGACAACGGTATCCTTGGAGGCAACGATCTTCACGGTGTCACCAGTGATCGCAATGGTCTTGAGTGCGGTCACGGTCTTGCCGGTATAATCGGAGCCGTCGGGAGCCTTGTAGTTGTCCTTGATCTTGTTCAGGTTGAGCTCTGCACTTACCGTGTAGGTACCCGCCTTGTAGAGGCGAGCTCCGGCATCATCGAGCGCATCGGTCTGCCACCCCTGGGTGAGCGTGTTTTCAGTAACCCAGTAATAGAGTGACTTATTTACCGGGCGGAGCTGCAATCCAGTTGTCGTTCCGGATGGGTTCTCGAGAGCTGTGTACGTTGCACCGTCAGCGGTCTTCACCTTGATGGTAACGTATCCGACTGTAGGTGTAGCAGCAGCGTCAGGCCTTGACATAACCGAATAGGTGTTGGTCTCGATCCTGAAGTTCTCGATGTTGCCTGCAGGAACATTCTTGCCGGTTACATCCTTCTGGGCATTCTGGTCCCATATCTTGATGTCAATGCTGGGATCAACCACGTTGAATGCAACGCCCTGGTTGGTTCCGTTCCAGCGGTACCAGTTGCCAGTCTTACCGACAAAGTCAGCAGGCGATACATAGAAGCTTGCGGGATTGCCCACAGCCAGGATATAGTTCGGTGTGTCGATCTGCGGTGTGGTTCCTGATGCAAACCAGGCTATCTGGGCAAACCCATCAACAGCGTTGGCTACATTCAGGTTTTCTTCACCGATGAACACATCGGTTCCCTGATTAACTACCAAGAAGCTGGCTGATGCCGGAAGAATCAGCATCACGAGTGCCACCAAGGCAATTAATGCAAGGTTAAAGCGCTTAGTCATCTTTGTCCTCCTTATACTCATGTCCAATTTGAAACGTTCAATCCAATGCACACGTCCTGAACAGTTCTCGGCAATTGCCGAATACCGGTTCATTGTGCTCCATACTCCGAATAACGGAATATGATTCAATATTTGTGGAACGCTTAATATATCTTTTTTGGTCGAATACAGGGGAGTAATCGGTCCTTCTGTGGATAAAATCGGGGATTGGAGGGAAAACAGCCATTATTTCCTGCTTCTCTGCATGTTTCCCTCCCATGTTACGGAAACATGGTGAAAGTGCAGTTTCAGGTACTTCTCGCGCATTGCCGGAATCGCTGCAGGAATTATATTTACCGCTTTCTCAAATCCAATTATTCTCTTTTTCCTTCAAATCCTTTCCTTTTTCACGAGTCCTTTCTCTGTCTCTGGTTTGCTATCCTGGCACATCCTCCAATTCCTCTTAACT